>JBOGSL010000171.1:0-8597 GCA_050695395.1 Chloroflexota bacterium
GGCCGAATCGAACTGGGAAGGACCTCGACCAGATCGGCGCCCACAACCGAGATGCCCGCTAGGTTGTGAAGAAGCGCGAGCACCTCGCGAGCGGAAGGCCTGCCGATCTCGGGAGTGCCGGTTCCAGGAGCCGAGGACGGATCGACGAAATCGATATCGAACGAAACGTGCGGCAGCCTCATGAGGGTGAAGATGCCCTCGAAGCGCGGAAACGAGAGAGCGTCCTCCGAAACGTACCGAGGCATGTGACCCCCGTGACATTCTACGAGGCGCCCCTAGGCGTGGATGCGGATATGATCGAGGCACGAGAGCCGCAATTTTGACATAACCGGCGCAGCGTTCTACCTTGAAGCGAGGCTGGTATCGCCGCCCGGAAGCGTTGAGCGAAGCCGGCTCGTTTCGGAAGGAGCCCGGCCATGCAGACCCTGAGCGATGTTTCCGTCGAGTCCAAATCGGCCCGAATTTGGGAGGAACGCGAGCGGTGGGTGCCGCGAGGCGTGTCGACGTACTCCCACGTGGTCGTCGATCACGCTCACGGGGTCTACGTCTGGGATGTCGACGGTAAACGCTATCTCGACTTCGCAGGCGGAATTGGCACGCTCAACGTGGGTCACACGCCGGAACCGGTGGTCGAGGCCATCAGGGATCAGTCCGAGAAGCTGATCCACATGTGCTTCTCTGTTGCCATTTACGAGCCGTACGTGGAGCTGGCGCGGCGTCTAGCGCTGAGCACCCCGGGCTCATTTGCCAAGAAGACTATTCTCGTCAACAGCGGTGCTGAGGCAATCGAGAACGCCATCAAAATTGCGCGGTCGGCCACCGACCGGCAAACAGTGATCGCCTTTCAGCACTCGTTCCACGGGCGCACCATGATGGCAATGACGCTCACCGGTCGGAGCACCCCCTACAAGGTCGGCTTCGGCCCATTTGCTCCGGATGTGTATCACGCGAGTTATCCATACTCATATCGCTGCCCGTACGACACGTGCCGCCACAACGGCGGCTCTGACGACTGCCCGATTGAAAGCGGCCAGGAGTTGGAGCGAATGCTGGAGGATCGATTGGACGGCGATCAGGTCGCAGCGGTGATTGTTGAGCCGGTGCTTGGTGAAGGCGGGTTCGTGGTCGCGCCGACGCGATTCCTGCAAAACATACGGAAGCTCTGTGATCGGCACGGCATAATTATGATCGCGGACGAGGTGCAGACGGGATTCGGCCGCACCGGCCGGATGTTCGCGATCGAGAACAGCGGCGTCGAGCCGGACCTCGTGGTGGTGGCCAAGTCGATCGCGGCCGGACTGCCGCTGGCGGCGGTGATAGGCAAGGCGGAGATTATGGATGCGCCCATGGTCGGCGGCATCGGGGGCACCTACGGCGGAAACCCCGTTGCCTGCAGGGCCGGCCTGGCCGTCCTCGATCAGTTCGACCAGCTCGACCTGGTGGCCGCTGCGCGAGACATTGGGCGCCGCATCCAGGCACGCTTCGAGGAGATGCAGCGACGCTACCCGATCATCGGCGATGTGCGGGGCCTGGGCGCCATGATGGCCATGGAACTGGTGCGGGATCGCCAGTCGAAAGAGCCGGCGAAAGAGGACACCGCGGCCATCATGCATCGCTGCCACGACAATGGCCTGATCATCATCAAGGCCGGCGTGCACGACAACGTGATTCGCGTCCTGGTGCCATTGATCATCGAACCGAAAGAGCTGGACGCAGGACTTGACATTCTGGAGGAAGCTCTCTCCTCGGTTGCCTGAGTTCGCCCACCCCGCGGGTCAAATTCCTGGCCGGTAGAATACTGCCAGGAGGAGACATGGCCCGTCCTCGCATGCTCACCGGCGACCGCCCGACCGGCAAGCTACACCTCGGACACCTCGTTGGCTCGCTGCGCAACCGGGTCAAGTATCAGCACGAGTACGAAAGCTTTTTCTTGATCGCGGATCTGCACATGCTGACGACGAAGAACTCGGCGGACGACATTGCTGAGATTCCGACCAATGCCCGAGACATGGTACTGGATGCGATCGCCTCGGGCGTCGAGCCGGAGAAGGTGGTCTTTTACCTCCAATCGGCGGTCGACGAAATCTACGAGATCTACACCTTACTCCAGGACCTCGTGACCGTGTCTCGGCTGGAACGCATACCGAGCTTGAAGGACATGGCGCGGGACGCGGATATCGAGATGCCGTTTGGGCTGCTCGGCTACCCGGTGCTGCAAGCCGCCGATATCCTCTGTGTCAGGTCCAACATCGTGCCAGTCGGAAAGGACAATGCGGCACATGTGGAGGTAGCGCGGGAGATCGCTCGCCGGTTCAACGGCATGTATGGTGAGGTGTTTCCCATACCCGACTTGATCATCGGTGAGGTGCCGACGCTCGTGGGCACGGACGGTCAAGCCAAGATGGGCAAGAGCCTGGGAAACGCGATCTGGCTTAGCGATTCATCGACCGATGTGGAGCGCAAGGTGATGAAGATGGTCACCGACCGGAACCGCATCCACGTCAACATTCCCGGCACGGTCGAGGGCAACCCGGTATTTGCCTATCACGCCGTCTTCAACCAAGACCGAGCCGAGGTCGAGGACCTGGAACGTCGCTACCGGGTGGGAACGGTGGGAGATGTTGAGGTGAAAGAGAAGCTGATTCGCGCGCTCGACCAAACCCTCGAGCCGATGCGCGCGCGACGCGCCAAGTTTGACCAGCCCGGACTGATCGAAGACATCATCTGGCGAGGCACGCAGATCGCTCGCGAGGAGGTGCGAACCACTCTCTTTGAGATGCGCAAGGCGATGGGCTTTACCGGCGTTCGGAACAGCATTCGACGAAAGGCCGAGAAGTTTGCCAAGCGGAGCGAGGCCGTACCATCGGCGTAGAGAGCCGGCGGTTAGGCCTGAGCCGATTCTCGAATCTCGGGCAGCATCCGCAGGTTGAAGGTGGCGTCGGCCAGCGGGAGCTCGCCCTTCCGAAGTACCGCGTGGTACGTGCCGGCCGCGGGGAAGCGAACGTTGGCCAAATTCAAGGCAAACGGAATGACGGGAGCCACGCCGAAGCCCGGGTGCTGGACATCCGTGTGAATAGATGCCTCGATGGGTTCCGGGAGGATGGATTGACCGTCGTCCGAGGCAATGTCGAAGGTGAGGCGAAGGTCGTCGCCCGCTTCCTCTGCGCTCAATCGAATCCGCGCAGCCACTCCCAGGCTCGCGTGCATGACAGGAAACGAGCGAGCCCAAATGGTGTCCCAGCCGGCGCCGTGGATGTAGTGCTTTCCCTCGGCGGCCGCGACAGCGTCGGCCAGAATCAGGTAATCGACCATCGGCATTACTTCACATTCTCCCGCTGCCTCTTACTCTACGACGCACTGTCCTTGCGATTGAACCGCTCTCATGGTTGATCTCGAATCCATCCAGACTGCAGCATCGACCTTGGGCCCTTACCTGCATCGCACGCCGATGCTTCGGAGCGAGGCCCTTTCCGACTCGATAGGCGCGCCGCTCGCGTTCAAAGCCGAGCATCTTCAAAAGACGGGATCGTTCAAACCTCGTGGAGCCCTCAACGCCGTGCTCGCGTTGTCGCCGGAGGAACGGGCGCGAGGCGTGATTGCGGTGTCCGCCGGCAATCACGCGCAGGGCGTGGCCTTCGCCGCGCGGGTGGTTGGAATCAGCGCCACACTGGTCATGCCCGAGACCGCAACCCGCAGCAAAGTTGCAGCGGTGGAAGGATACGGTGCTCGAGCCGTGCTGGTGGACGGCAATCGACTGCTGGAAAGCATGGAGGAGATCCAGCTTCGCGAGGGACAGGTCTTCATTCACCCCTTCGACAATCCAAACGTCATTTCAGGTCAGGGTACGGTTGGGTTGGAGATCTTCGAAGACGAGCCGGACGTGCAGCTGGTGGTTGTGCCGATTGGCGGAGGCGGCCTTATCTCCGGCGTCTCGACTGCCCTCAAGAGCCTCAACCCACGGATCGAGGTGGTGGGAGTTGAGCCCCAAGGATCGGCCGTCGTGTCCCACAGCCTTGCGGCGGGAAAGCCGCTCTCGCTCGATGATCGGAACACGATTGCAGACGGCCTCAATGCTCCCTGGTCCGCCCAGCTCTCGCTCGACATCATTCGAGACAGAGTGGATCGCGTGATGACGGTATCCGATGCCGAAATCGCTCGAGCAATGAAACTCATTATCGAGCGCACCAAACAGCTTGTGGAGCCGTCGGGAGCTGCCGGGTTCGCGGCTCTCTTGAGCGGCAAGGTCAATGTGGGAGGACGCCGGACGGCGACCATCCTCTCGGGCGGCAATGTTGATGTGGATCGGATCAGCGAGCTTCTTGGAGGCGAGACCGTCCTTCCCGAATCGCCCGCAGCACCCGCTCGGGCGTGAGAGGAATCTCGCTGAATCTCGCCCGAAACGGCGTAAGGGCGTCTTCGACCGCACTGACAATCGTAGGAATGGCCGTGATCGTTCCGCCCTCGCCCGCGCCCTTGATGCCCTCGGGATTGAACGGAGAGGGGGTTTCGACGTGGATGATCTCAACCGGCGGGACATCACCACTCAGCGGCACGGCATAGTCGCTGAACGTCGCCGTTAAGGGCTGACCATCCAGCCCGTAAACGCTCTCCTCGAAGAGGGCATTGCCGATGCCATGGGCTATCCCGCCCTGGATCTGGCCCTCAACGATTGCCGGGTTGAGCAACGTCCCCGCATCGTGGGCCACGACGTAGCGTCTGACGTCGATTTTGCCGGTTTCCACGTCGACCTCGACAACGGCCCCGCTGGCTCCCCCGGCCCAGGTAGTGCCCCGTTCCGGCTGGTACGCGAACGTCTCGTCCAGCACCTGATCGCGAGCGTCCGCTTCAGCCGCTACCTCCGCGAGCGATACCCCGCGGTTTGGCGCTCCCCGAACGGAGACCTGGCCGTGGGCAATCTCCAGATCTTCCGGCGCAATCTCGAGCATGTCCGCCGCTAGCGCCAGGATTTTGGCGCGGAGGCCATTGCTCGCTCCTGCCACGGCGTTGCCGCCAAATTGGCTCATTCGGCTCGCAAACGTTCCTGTTCCCCATGGGAATGCCGCTGTATCTCCCGAGCGATAGTCAACCTCGGACAGAGCGACGCCCAGTCGGTCGGCCGCGACCTGGGCAAAGACTGTGGCATGGCCCTGCCCCTGGCTCGGCGAGCCCACTCGCACATTCAGTGTTCCGTCGGGGCAAAGCCTCACGCGTGCTCCCTCGGCGCCCATCCCGGTTGATTCAATAAAGCAGGTTAGCCCTAGCCCCAGGTATCGCCCAGCACGCCGAGCCCGCTCCTGTTGGTCCCGAAACGAATCGATATCAATCGCTGCGATGACCTCTGCTAGATAACGGGGGAATTGGCCGCTGTCGTACACGACCGTTCCACCCGCAGAGGGGAATTTGGTGTCGTAGGGAAAGTCGTCGGATTGGAGAAGATTGCGGCGCCTTACCTCGGCGCGATCAAGCCCAAGCTCATCGGCCAGGGCATCCATCATGCGCTCGACCACGAACACGCCTTGCGGGCGCCCGCCTCCGCGAAGCGGGCTGGTCATAACCCGGTTGCTGTACGCGCCTTCTGCCCGTACCGACAGGGCCGCGAGATGATATGGACCCATCAGGTGCCGGCTGGTGTTGAACGGAACGGGCATGCCGTTCGGGGCGTAGGCGCCGAGATCTTGAATAAAGTCGACTTCCAGCCCGAGCAACCGGCCGTCCCGCGAGGCAGCGATGCGGGCGCGGTGCCGCTGGGCGCGGCCCTGGCAGGTAGTCGTCAGATCTTCGCTGCGCGTGCCGACATAGCGAACGGGGCGCCCCTGTTCCATTGCTACAGTCGCCACGACGTACTCTTCGGGGTACACTCGTCCCTTGACCCCGAATCCTCCGCCCACGTGGGGCGTCACTACGCGTACGGATTCCGGATCGAGATCAAGATGACCGGCGAGCGCGTTGCGCACGCCGTGGGGGATCTGGCTCGACGTCCAGACAGTGAGCTCTCCGTCCTCGAACCTGGCAAGCACCGCCCGGGTCTCGATCGCAGCCCCGGCCGCTCGGGGAAAGGTGAAGGTGCGTTCGCACACCACGTCCGCGATCTCGAACGCGGTCTCAATATCGCCGTAGCCGATAGTCATCTCTTCCGCGGTGTTGTTCGGAGAGTCGGCCCAGACGTCGGCCCGCGGCGGTGCCGTCAGAGGGTCACCTGAAACGGGCAGCGCATCGTACTCGACAACGGCTGCCTCTACGGCATCTTCGATCACGACCGCGCTCTCGGCCAGGATGACTGCAACAGGCTCTCCTACATACCGAACGGTGTCGGTCGCTAGGGGTGTATAACCGTGAGCAGAAAAACCATCGAGACCGGGCGCGACCCAACCGGGGCGACAAAGGCCGGGAAGGTCCGCGGCCGCGTAAGCCGCCACAACGCCCTCCATAGCCCGCGCTGGGGCGAGATCGATGCTGTTGATGCGGGCGTGTGCGTGCGGGCTGCGCACGAACCCGGCGTGGAGCATAGAGGGGAGCGTCATGTCCCCGACGTATCGCCCCTGCCCGGTGATGAGGAGAGGATCTTCCACCCGGCGAGAGCGGGAACCGATGCCTGTCATTGCCACAGATTCTAGCGGTGAGTCTCCTCGCCGAGTGCCTGCTTCTCGAGTTTCCTGGCGCGCCAGTACAAGAAGACGACGACGATCGCGGCCGCCACTCCGACCGCCAGGCCCGCTAAACCCAGCCCGCCCAGCACCCGGTGGAGCAGCGGAAGGTTCTTGCCCAGCTCGAACCCGAGGATTCCGTAAAGGATGGCCCAGACGATACCGCCGGCCGCGTTGAAGAACAGAAACGAAGGCCAGGGCATGCGGTTTACGCCGGCGAGGAACGCCGCCCAGGCGCGCAGAACGGCGATGAACCGTCCCAGGAACACCGTCTTGTCGCCATGCCGGGCAAAGAAGCGTTCGGCCACGGCAAGCTTCCTCTCGTCAAGATGAACCAGCTTTCCGAAGCGAAGCAGCAGTCGCCGGCCGCCCTCTCGTCCCACCAGGTATCCCAGGTTGTCGCCCATGATCGCGCCGACAGCCGCTGAGGCTATGACGAAGGGAATTGAGAGCTTGCCGGTGCCGGCATACACGGCGGCCGCGATGAGCATCGTCTCGCCCGGGAAGGGAACGCCCGTCGACTCGATGGCTACAAAGAGAGCGACGGCCAGATAGCCCCAGGTCTGCAGAAACTGCTGCAGCGTCTCGGGGGAGATATGCACCGGCCCTCTCTTGTGGCGGGGGATTCTACCAGCCTAGACGCCCTGATCTCTCGATTCGCCCTCGATTCCGCCGAGAGACGACGGAGGCGGAGGAGGATCGCTTGCAGGAAACGATTCCTCGCTATCGTGATCCACCGGGTCGCTCCGAAACGACACATACCGTTCGGCTCTGTCGACGGTTCCAGTCACCGGCGGAATCTCCTCCGCGCGCGATCGCAAGTCGCGAGCCGTCACCAGGCCCACCGGCCGCCCATCCACGTCGACCACGATCAGTCCCAGGAGACGACCGAGGCCCGCCAGCTTCGCCCGTGCGTCTTCGACATTTTCGGTCTCTCTCACTGCGGCTACCGGCTCCATCGCGCGTGCCACCGGAATTGTGCCCGCCGACGGCCCTGCTTCGGCGGCGATCTGCTGGATTGTTTGGCCCGTCACCATGCCGACAAGATTGCCTTCGTCGAGCACTGGCAGCGGATCCAATCCGAGACCCTTGACTCGCTCATCTGCCTGGAGCAAAGAGTTCTGCGGGCTAACCGCCTCCACCTGGCGAATCATGATTTCGCGAACTTGCATGTAAGCTCCTTCTTGCGCCCGCCAAGTAAGTATCGCCCGCGTTGCGTCCCGGACTGCAATACCACCGCCGGCCCCGGTCTGCGCTGGATCGTCCCCTCGGAGGGTCCCGCTAGCTCCTGCGCCCGGCGCTCGCGGCGCCGGGCGGCGTGCAGGCACAGTGTACCCCTAATGGCGGGCCAAACCAGCTCAACCCTCAAGGCTCACGACTCATAACTCACGACTCATAACTCACAACTCACAACTCAAGACCCATCGCTGCGCCGGTGCTAAAATCTTGCGCTGGTCGGGACGCGTAACACTGCCGACCGCAAATTTAGAGGGGAATGAGTGTTAGGTGAAAGTCACCGCCAGTCAGGAACTGTTGTCACATGCGCTGCGTGTTGCCGGGCGGGCTGTGGCCGCGCGTACTCCGCTTCCAATTGCCGCCAACGTTTTGCTGGCGAGCGAAAATGGCCGCCTCAAAGTAGCGGCCACCAATTTGGATATTGCGATCAGTACCTGGATCGATGCCGGAATCGCCGAGGAAGGCGCTATCACGCTGCCCGCCAAGCTTCTCGGCGAGTTTGTCGATACCCTCCCCTCCGAGCCCATCGACATTACCGTTAAGTCCGGTAGCCACTCCGCTCACCTATCCGCCGGTAGGTTCGAAGCGACCATTCGGGGCCTCGATGCGCAAGACTTTCCGCTCATCCCTACCTCCGAGGCTGAGCCCGCCGCCACCATCGATCCCGCGCTCCTGAAAGAGATGATCGAGCAAGTGGTGTTTGCCGCGGCCATGGAC
>JBOGSL010000172.1:0-5038 GCA_050695395.1 Chloroflexota bacterium
CCTATGATGAGAACGAGGAGGGGAGAGCGCATGCCAACCACCAGCTTCATGGGGGGCGAGGTTCGTCGTCGCGAGGACCCGCGTCTTATCACCGGCTCGGCGAGCTACGTCGACGATATCCGCTCGGCCGGCACGACGCACATGGCCATCCTTCGATCTCCGTATCCGCACGCTCGTATCCTGAGCATCGACGTTTCAACAGCGATGGAAATGCCGGGAGTGATCGATGTGATCAGCGGAGAAGAAGTGGCAGGCCTCGTCCCGCCGCAAGAGGGCACGCAGGAGGGCGAAGGCGGACCGCCGGCGCACGTTCCGCTGGCAGTGGGGGTGGCGCTCTTCGTAGGCGATGGAGTAGCCGCGGTGCTGGCGGAGGAGCGCTCCCAGGCAGAGGACGCGCTCGAGACCATCGTGGTGGAATGGGAGGAGCTTCCCGGGGTCGGCGACCCCGAACGAGCCATGGAACCAGGGTCCCCTCGCATTCAGGAGTATGCCGAGCACAACATAGACGACCGCAAAACCTACAGGAAGGGCGACACGGCAGCCGCCTTTGCTACCGCAGCCACAACCGTCTCCGTCCGAATGGTGGAGCAGCGGATGTCGCCCAATCCGATGGAGCCGCGCGGCATGCTGGCCACCTACGAAGCCGGCGGCGACAAGTTCACCATCTGGGATTCCACGCAGTGCGCTCAGTTCGTCAGGGATGCGGTCTGCGATGCTCTCAAGATTCCGCACTCTCAGGTTCGCGTCATCGTGCCCGAGGTGGGCGGTGGGTTCGGCTGCAAGATCGGCGCGTATTCGGAGGAGGTGCTGGTAGCCTATCTGGCTCGGAAGCACCGCCGCCCGGTGAAATGGATCGAGAACCGCAGCGAGCATTTCCAGGCGACCGTCCAGGGTCGCTCGCAGATCGCATACCTGGATCTGGCGGCCGACGGCGAGGGACACGTCACAGCGCTCAAGCTGCGCCTGATCTCCGACTCGGGGGCCTACGGGGCCGGCTGGGCGGCGGAGACCTCGGCCGGAATGATCACGGGCTGCTACGACATCAGCAATGTCGAGACGGAGGCGATCACCGTCCTCACCAACAAGACGCCGCTGGGAGCTTACCGCGGCGCCGGTCGTCCGGAATCCGCCTACTACATAGAGCGCGCGATGGATGTGCTGGCCGCGGAGATGAAGATCGATCCGATCGAGCTGCGGCGCCGCAATTTCATCGCGCCGGAAGCGTTTCCGCATGAAATGACCGACTTCGCCACCCTCGATACCGGTGAGTACGCGAAGGCCCTGGATGCCGCCCTGGATCGGAGCGAGTACGGAGCTATGCGGGCCGAGCAGGAGCGGCTGCGTGCGGAGGGCCGCGTGATCGGCGTCGGAATGGCTTCGTACGTGGAGGTCTGCGGCTTTGGTTGGGAGACCTCGACGGTCCGCATGGAGTCGGACGCCACGGTAAGCGTGTACACGGGTATTCAGCCACACGGGCAGGGCCAGGAGACGACCTTCTCGCAGATGGCGGCGGACGTGCTGGGCGTGCAGCCCGAGCGCGTAAACGTGCTGTATGGCGACACGGCTCTGGGAAGCGGATTCGGCACCATGGGCAGCCGAGGCACAGCGGTGGGAGGCCCGGCGGTGCATCGCGCGGCGCTACAGGTCCAGGACAAGATGCGCCAGATTGCCGCCAGGATGATGGAAGCGTCGCCCGATGACCTCGAGTTGGAGGACGGCGCCTGGCGGGTACGAGGGGTGCCGGACCGAGCGGTGAGTGTGGCCGAAGTGGCCGATCGAGCCTATTCGGGGAGGGATTTGCCGGAGGGGATGGAGCCCGGTCTGGTTGCTGTCAACAACTTCCGGCCTGAGAATCTCACGGCGCCCTTCGGCACGCACGTCTGCATGGTCGAGATCGACCGGGAGACCGGGAAAGTTGAGGTTCTCAAATACCTTACGGTAGACGACTGCGGCACCATCATCAGCCCCACCTTGGTACGAGGACAGGTCCAGGGTGGCACGGCGCAGGGCATCTCCCAGGCGCTGTACGAGGAGGTGGTGTACAGCGAGGATGGCCGGCTGCTGAGCGGCAGTCTCGTGGACTACGCTATCCCCAGCACGATGGATCTGCCCAACTACGAAACCTCGCACACGTTCACGGCCTCCGACCAAAACGAGCTGGGTGTCAAGGGCATCGGCGAAGCCGCCACGATCGGTTCCACGCCGACCACGGTAAACGCGGTGCTGGACGCTCTGTCCCCGTTCGGGATTCGCCATCTGGATATGCCGTTCCACCCCCAAAAGGTCTGGCAGGCCATGCAGCAGGGAGCGTAGTTGAGGGCTGAGGGCGCGGTGGGCCGCACCGCGGCTTAGCCGGTGCCTACATACGTGTGCAGGCCGCCGCGGGGAAGCGGATAATGGGGTATCCGTTGGCAAGGAGGGAACCATGCCTGCGAACACCGATGAGATCCAGGATGGGATGGAGGTCGTTGGGCTGGGAGGCGACCATCTCGGCACTGTAAGCCGAATTTGGCCGGATGTCGACAGGCCCGACGTTATTGAGACGACTCCGGATTCCGAGGGAATCGGCGCACAGGGTATGACAACCGATGACGTCGAAGCCGCTCGGATACTCGAGCAGGTGGAGGCACGTGGGACTACGGCAGGGGACGTTGGCGCCAACTATGCCAGTGCCGGCGGCTACGGGCCCGATCAGCCCGGTCACTCTCCCGGGCATGGACCGGAAGAACTGTCGCCGGTAGGGCTTGGCATCCAGGGCTACATACAGGTAGACGGGGCCGGCGGGCTGCTCGGTATCGGCGCGACGCACCTGTACGTCCCGTTCTCCGCGGTCAAGAATGTCGTGGAGGCGCGTGTGATCCTGGAAGTTGATGCAGGACAGGCGAAGAGCCTCTACGGCAACAAGCCGGTGTTTTTGGACTAGGCAAGGAGCGTGGATCGCAGTAGCTCCCGATCCCGAGGAGAGGATTCTCGACCGGATGGATATCCGGCAAGCGAATCGCACCGTTCATGAGGGCGTGCTCGCGCGTCCGAACGCCGGTGCGGAGCAAGTCGCTCACGACACGGGCACCCGGCATCCTCTGAATTCCCGGCGCGGCCGTGGCTCTTTTGTGGCCTAGCGCTCCAGGGCCAGCAGCCGGCCGACCCGTTTCTCGTACTCGGCCAGGTCGATCTTGCCTTCCAGGTACTGATTCTGGAGGCGCTCCAGCGGATCCTGAGCCGGAACTTTGAGACGGCCGCGCTTGGAGCGAATCAGCATGTACGCTGGAATAGCGACGGCGCACATGAGAGCCAGCGGAACCAGAACGGCGACCAGAAACGCAATGACTGCGGATACGACCGTCGTCGCAATGACGACGAACACGGTGGCTAGAAGAAGGAATCGGAGCATCGAGAGCCTCACAGGATTGATCTGCCCTTAGGTTACCGCGTCCGGGGTGTGTCTGTCAGCCCCCTATAATCGAGCGACTTGTCGCCCGACGAGCTTATGACGGCTTTCATCCCATGTCAGTGAGCGGTCCGCCTGCAAGCGGCTCGCATTCACGGTGCGGTTCGCACCCGCCGGGGTGACACGCCGAGGTACCCGCATGACTATCAACCAGATCGATCCTCAAACGACGCTTTCCAACCGGATCGACCACATCCTCGGTCCGCTGAACGACGAGCAACGGGTCGCCGTCACCCACGGCAGCGGACCGATGTTGGTCTTTGCGGGAGCGGGGAGCGGAAAGACGCGCGTGCTGACGCGGCGGATAGCCTATCTGATCGAGGCTCAGAGAGTGGATCCTGCCAATATCCTGGCCGTGACCTTCACGAACAAGGCCGCCGGCGAGATGAAGCAACGGGTCATCGAGCTGTCCGGGCCGGCCGGAAGCCGCGTTACCGTCGGAACCTTTCACTCCTTCTGCGCCAGGCTGCTACGTCGCGAGGCCGAGCGGTATCACCTGCCGAACTTCACCATCTACGACGCCGACGATCAGCGCTCCCTCATCAAACAGGCCCTTCGCATGGCCGAGATCTCGGAGCAGAAGGCCCATCCCGCGGCCGTTCTCGCCGCCATCTCGGACGCGAAAAACGAGCTCAAGGGGCCCGAGCGCTACGAGCCGAACTCGTACTTCGAGGAGTACGTCCGCCGCACCTATCCGATCTATCAGGATTTGCTGCGCCAGAATAACGCCCTGGATTTCGACGATCTCATCATGGAGACCGTAACGTACCTGCGCGATCAACCGGACCGGCTCGAGCACTATGCATCGCGCTTCCAGCACGTTCTCGTTGATGAGTATCAGGACACCAATCACGCGCAGTACGTGCTGGTCAACCTTCTCGCCTCGAGACACGGCAATCTTTTCGTGGTGGGAGACGACGATCAGTCGATCTACTCCTGGCGCGGCGCCGATCTGCGCAACATCCTCGAGTTCGAACGAGACTACCCGGCGGCGCGTGAAATCAAGCTCGAGCAGAACTACGGTCGACCCAGACCATTCTAGACGCGGCCCACGCCGTGATCTCTCGCAACCTCGGTCGCAAGGGCAAGCAGCTCTGGACGGACCGCACGGGCGGTTCAAGACTCAAGGTGTTTCACGCGTACAACGAGCAGGATGAAGCACGATTCGTGGTGGAGGAGATCGGCCGCCTGACGAGAGACGGCTCGTCGGCTTCCGGCTGCGCGGTGATGTACCGCACCAACGCCCAGTCGCGTGCCCTTGAAGAGGCCTGCCTGCGAGCCAATCTTCCCTATCGCCTGGTCGGGGCCACGCGCTTCTATCAGCGTCGTGAGGTACGCGACGTGATCGCCTACCTGCGGCTGCTGCAAAATCCCAGCGACAGTCTCAATCTGCGGCGCATCTTGAATGTCCCCTCGCGAAAGATCGGCTCGACCACGATCAAGATCCTCCTTGCCTGGATGGAAGTGCACGGAACGACGCTGCTCGAGGCGGTGCAACGTGCCGGCGAGATTGAGAGACTGGGAACGGCCGCGCGCAACGCTCTGGCGGCTTTCGCCGCGACCGTCGAGGCGCTCCGGACGGATTCGGCC
>JBOGSL010000173.1:0-6715 GCA_050695395.1 Chloroflexota bacterium
ATCATCATCATGACATCGAACGTGGGTGCGAGCTTGCTCACCCAGGACGCAAAGATGGGCTTCCACGTGCAGCGGCTCGACTCTGAAGACGAGAAGGAGCGGGGCCATCGCCACGAGGAAATGATCAAGCGGATAATGAACGAGCTAAAGAGCACATTCAAGCCGGAGTTCCTGAATCGCATCGACGCCACGATCGTGTTCAAGGCGCTAACCCAGGCCGAGGTACACCAGATCTGTGATTTGATGACCATGCGGATCTCGAACCAGCTGGTGGAGCAGCAAATCGAGCTGCATATCACGCCGGCGGCCAAGGATCACCTGGTGGAGAAGGGTTTCGACCCGGTTTACGGCGCCCGCCCGCTCCGGCGAACCATTCAGAACCTCATCGAGGATCCCATGGCAGAGGGCATGCTACAGGGCAAGTTCGTGCCCGGCTCGCGAATTAAGGTGGACTGCTCCGAGGAGGGTATCGAGCTCAGCGTCGAGGAATCGACACGCGAGCTTACCGCTGCCGAAGCGGAGAGCTGATGCCCAAAACCTATACCAAATACGTCTGCCAGCAGTGCGGTGGGCAGTATCCCAGTGAGTATGGGCGTTGCCCCGGGTGCGGAGCCTGGGAATCGCTGGTCGAGACAGTCGACCGCCCGGATATAGGCCGCACGCGCCAAGCCGCGCGGGGCGGCGATGGCCCGCAGCCGCTGGCAGCGGTTGAAAACCTCGGCCATCGGCGCCTCAAGCTCCCGCTCGACGAGTTTAACCGAGTGCTCGGAGGCGGCATCGTCCCCGGATCGCTGATCTTGCTGGGAGGCGATCCGGGCATCGGCAAATCCACACTTCTGCTTCAGATCAGTAACGTAGCCGCTCACAGCTCGGGGCCCGTTCTGTACGTGTCCGGGGAAGAATCGGCCGAGCAGGTCAAGCTACGAGCAGACCGCCTGGGAGCCATTGCGCCGGATCTGTTCATCCTGGCCGAGACGGATATCGACGCGATCCTTGATCACGCGGCGCGCCTCAAGCCTGCCCTGCTTGTGGTCGATTCCATTCAGACCATGCACACGGCTGAGATGGATTCCCCGGCCGGGAGCGTCGGGCAGGTCCGCGAGTCGACGGCCCGCCTCACCCGGCTGGCCAAGAACCTGGGCATCGGCACCTTTCTGGTCGGCCACGTCACCAAGGATGGCAACCTGGCCGGTCCGAAGGTTCTGGAGCACATGGTTGACGCGGTGCTCTATCTGGAGGGTGATCATTACCACGCGTATCGCTTGCTTCGATGCGTCAAGAATCGGTTCGGTCCCAGCTTCGAAGTCGGCGTCTTCGACATGCAGGACTCCGGGCTCACGGAGGTCAGCAACCCCTCGTCGGTGTTCTTGGCGGAGAGAGAGGCCGTGGCGGGTTCGGTGGTGGCTGTCACTCTGGAGGGATCGAGGCCAATGCTGGTAGAGCTGCAGGCATTGGTGAGCCCGAGCCACTACGGCTTGCCCCGTCGGACCGCTAACGGTATCGATCTCAATCGCCTTCTGCTGTTGACGGCGGTGCTGGGCAAGCGGGCTCGGCTTTCGCTCGGAACGCAAGATGTTTATGTCAACGTTGTAGGCGGAATGCGGCTGAACGAGCCGGCGGTCGACCTCGCCTCGTCTCTCGCTATCGCTTCTAGTTTGACCGACGCCGCGATACGTGATGTAGTGGTAATTGGAGAGGTAGGCCTGGGCGGCGAAGTTCGCTCAGTTGGACAGATCCGCCAGCGCGTGGCGGAGGCGCGTAAGCTCGGCTTCGAGAGGTGTATGGTTCCCGAACGGAACCGAAGTCAGTTGGCAGATCAAGTAGGGATCATCGGCGTCTCTACCTTGAACGGAGCACTGGAAGCGGTTGGATGTAAGCCGTAGGGCTCAGAGGGACCTCGCAGGGAGGGAGGCCATGAAGGCCGGTCTGGTTGTAAGACTCGTCGCAGCGGTGGCGCTGGCACTGGCCGGCTGGCAGGCGGGTAGTCTGATCGGCCATGGCGCGTCCCAGCCACGGAACGCGCTGATCGGAATCGGCGCCGGAGCGATTGTCGGATTCGTGGTTGCGCCATGGCTTTTTGGGGCGCCGTACGATCGACTTCGCCGCGCCGTCAGCTCGCTGCCCGTCGGTGATCTACTCACCGGCGCAAGCGGCCTCATCATCGGCCTTATCGTGGCGGCACTGTTCTCGTTCCCTCTGTCATTTCTCCCCTGGTACCTTGGCCACGTTCTCCCCGCCATCGCCGCGATTGTGTTCGGCTACCTGGGCGTGACGTTGGCGACGATGCGGCGCCGGGACATGACGCGACTTTGGCAGCGGCAAGTCACAGAAGAAGCAGCGGCGCATCCAAACGGCGCATCGATTCTGGTAGATACGAGTGCGATCATCGACGGGCGCATCGCTGATGTTAGCCAGACGGGTTTCCTGCACGGGACGCTGGTAATTCCCAAGTTCGTGTTGAGCGAGCTGCAGCACATAGCGGATTCCGCCGATCCACTCAGACGGAACCGGGGCCGCCGCGGCCTCGACATCCTCAACAGGCTTCAGAAGGATGGAGAGTCGGCGATCGAGATTGCGGACATCGACGCGCGAGATGTACCTGATGTCGATGGCAAGCTTGTCAAGCTAGCCCAAAAGATGGGAAGTCCGGTGGTCACCAATGATTTCAATCTCAACCGGGTGGCCGAGCTACAGGGCGTGAAAGTGCTCAACATCAACCAGTTGGCGAACGCTTTGAAGACGGTCGTGCTGCCCGGTGAGGAGATGACGGTGCACCTGGTTCAGGAGGGAAAGGAATTCGACCAGGGCGTCGCGTATCTGGACGACGGCACGATGATCGTGGTGGAGCACGGCAAGCCGTGGCTGAATAAGGATCTGGAGGTGACCGTCACACGCGTGCTCCAGACCGTCGCCGGCCGGATGATCTTCGCCCAGCCCAAGGCGGCCGGCCGAGCGTGACGTTACCGGCTCTCGGCCTAATCGTAGTGGCCGCCGGTTCCAGCCGCCGAATGGACGGGATCGATAAGCTGTGGGCCGATCTCGCCGGCCACCCGCTCCTGTTTCACGCTATCCACAACCTTGCCCCGTCGGCGGATGCGACAGTACTTGTGGTGGGACCCGGACATGTCGAGCGGGCGCATGACCTTCTGGCCACGGAGCATCTCGCTTCTCAGTTTCCGAATGTTACCGTCGTTGTCGGAGGTGCGGAGCGTAGCGATTCGGTGGCACGCGGCTTGGGGGCCCTTCCCGCGACGCAGTTCGTGGCAGTGCATGACGCGGCGCGACCGTTCGCCAACTCCCGGTTGTTGAGCGCGGGGTTGGCGCTGGCCAAAGAACGCGGAGCGGCGGTCCCGGTCATTCCGGTTACAGATACGCTGAAACGGGTGACTCCCGACGGCACCATCGAAATGACGGTCAACCGGAGCGATCTGATGCGTGTGCAAACCCCTCAGGTGTTCTCGCGACCCATTCTTCTCGAGGCGTATACCGGCACAGCGGCCGGAACTGATCAGATCACCGACGATGCGGGTATAGTCGAGGCGTCTGGTCGCGCCGTCGCGACGTTTCCGGGCTATCCGGCCAATTTCAAGATCACGACGCCAGAGGATTTGCAGATGGCGAGGGAGATCCTGGCAGGCCTGAGCCGATGATACGGGTTGGCTTCGGATACGATATACACCGACTGCAGCCCGGAGACCGGGTGACACTGGGCGGAGTGGAGATCCCGCACACGCATTCGCTTGTCGGCCATTCTGATGCCGACGTAGTGACGCACGCTCTGATGGATGCGCTGCTCGGAGCCGCAGCGTTGGGTGACATCGGAGTCCACTTTCCGCCCAGCGATGAACAGTATCGTGACATCTCGAGCCTTAGGCTGCTCGAGATGGTGCGCTCCCAGATTGCCAGAGCCGGGTATCGCCTGGTCAACGCGGACATCGTGGTAGTGGCCGAGGAGCCGGCGATCCAGCCCCATGCCGAGGCGATGCGAGTGAATCTGGCGCGCGGGCTGGGTGTGAAGCATGCGCTGATCGGGCTCAAGGCAACGAGCAACGAGGGCGTGGGGCCGGAGGGCCGCGGCGAGGCAATCAGCGCCCGGGCGGTGGCGACGCTGGAGAGCTCGTGAGCGAGCGAGCGCTGCTGATCTGGGGTAGGCATCCGGTGTTGGAAGCGCTCAACGCTCGGACGGTCCAGCGAATCGTGATGGCACGCGGGCGCGATGCGCCAAGTCTGGAGGAGATCCGCTCCCTGGCCCGGGTAGAGGGGATCGAGATCGAGATTGTGCCGGCGGCGGATATTGAGCGACTCGCGCCGGGACAGAACACGCAAGGGGTCGTCGCCGAAGTGAGCGAGCGACGGGTGAACAGTGTTCAGGATCTGCTGGATTCGATCGTCGGAGAGGCGCATCTGCTGGTGCTCGATCAGATCCAGGACCCGCACAATCTTGGCGCTCTCCTGCGCACTGCTGACGCGGCGGGAATAGAGGGAGTGATCTTTCCGGTGCGACGTAGCGCACCCGTGTCCGGAGTGGTCGCCAAGACTAGCGCGGGGGCCGTGAGCTACGTGCCGATCGTGGAGGTTCCGAACCTAGCTCGGGCGCTGGACGAGGTACGCGACGCCGGGATCTGGGCGGTGGGACTGGACGAGGGCGCGCCCACATCCATCTTCGACGCAGGCTTGACCGGCCCGCTCGCCCTTGTGATCGGAAGCGAGGGACGGGGACTGCGAAGGTTGACCCGGGAGCATGTCGACCTGCTGGTGCGGCTTCCCATGGAGGGGCATGTCGCCAGTCTGAATGCGTCGGTCGCCGGCGGAATCGCCCTGTATGAGGCGCTGCGACAGAGGCTCGCGAGCGGCAACGCTACGTAGTAGGTGGCACCGATCCTGCGCTATCGCACCGGCGAAAGGATACAACGTGGCCAACCCCAAAGGTGCAGCAAAGCGCGTGGCTCGAAGGCTCGGGCGAGGGCTGGAGCGGGTGGCGGCGGCGGTGAACCCGCCCGTATATCGCCCCATCGCGATCCCGATTCGGGCCGACGATCTCGGCATCGATCCTCGGAGAATGCGCTAAAATAGAGGCGTTCCGCCGACGTAGCTCAATGGCAGAGCGCCTGTTTTGTAAACAGGGGGTTATCGGTTCAAGTCCGGTCGTCGGCTCCATCGCCAGCCCGAGGTGACGAGGATGCATCCGAAGCAACCCGGCGGTGACGTTCTGGAGTCCTTCTCCGGTTCCGGGCAACTGCAGCAGATCCCGGTCAACGTTTACGAAACGGACCAGGACGTGATCATCGTTGCCCCCATGCCCGGCGTCGAAGCCGAGAACATCGCCATTGAGGTAGACGGGTCTGAGGTCAGGCTGGAGGCTCCGGTCCGCGGCCCGGGACAGGCCGGCCGGCGTTACCTCTTTCACGAGTGGAGCTACGGCGGTTACCGGCGAACCGTGCAGCTACCACTCGAAGTGGACGCAAAACACGGCAACGCCAGCCACTCGAACGGTGTACTGGTGGTGAGCCTGCCCAAGGGCGTCTCATCAGGCAGCGCCAAGATTCGCCTCGAACAACGCGGCACCTCTGAAAGCGACCATCGCGGACATTTTGGGCACCATAGTCTCAGGGGCGGGTTGCCAGGCGGTGAGCTGAACGATTGAGGTCTTTCTCGTAGCAGCGATGCGGGTCGAACCGGTGTAATCGAACGAGAGGCTGTCTCAGGCACGACGCACGATTGTGGGTTCCCGGCGTCTACGCCTGCAAGATCGGCGGGCAACTGTCCGGGGAGACGTAGCGCGGACCTCGGTCCCGGCCGGCACCGTAGCTACGTTTTGCCGCACGGTCATAGAGCCCCGAGCTACGGTTTGCCGCGCGGCTAGCCGGTGACCGGCATCGCTCCGCGCTCCGTCACGACGCAACGGTAGCGGCGCTGGGATGCGTGATGTACACTACCTGGAGAGCGATGCGTGCGGCGACCGTCCTCGGGACATAATCCCGGCCTGTGGGGGAGAGAGCAGTGGAACAACCGATTCGTGTGATGCTCGTGGACGACCACGTCTTCTGGCGACACGGACTTCGCCAGATCATTGATGCCGAGCCGGACATGTCTATTGTGAGCGAGGCCGGCGAGGGCGAAGAGGCGATTCGGAAATGCATCGCGGCCCAGCCCGATGTGGTGCTTATGGATATCAATATGCCGCGCATGAGCGGAGTTGAAGCGACTCGATCCATCGCGCAGCAAGTTCCGGAAGCGCGCATTGTCATGCTGACCGTATCGGACACGGACGAGAATCTCTTCGAATCGATCAAAGCGGGAGCTCTCGGTTTTCTTACGAAGGATGTTCAGCCCGACGAGATGATCAAGGCAATCCGAGACACCATGGCGGGCGAGGCTTCGCTCTCGCCCTTCGTCGCCGCGCGGCTGGTGAAGTTCATCCAGGAAGGCGGACCGCGCCAATCGCCGACCACCACGGCCAATCTCACGGAACGCGAGGACGAGATTCTGCGTCTCATCGCAAAAGGAGCCCGTGACAGGGAGATCGCCGACGAGCTCTTTATCTCGGAATCAACAGTCAAGAAGCACGTGCAGAACGTCCTACGCAAGCTCCATGCGCGAAATCGGGTCGAGGCCGTAGGCCACCTCGACAGCCTCCGGCCGGAGGCCGGCTAACCGGCCAGTCTAGCGTTCCGCACGAGGGCGAAGCGCCACTGGGCGTGCTGAACCCGAGAAC
>JBOGSL010000174.1:0-3273 GCA_050695395.1 Chloroflexota bacterium
CCTCCGCAGCACGGCCTACGTGAGTCACCGCCGACGCTATGATCGCGTTTGCTCGTGAGTCTTGGCTGGATTGCGGCCGTAGAAGCTCCGCACGGCTTCGGAATAGAGGTCGCGCTCCTCCACGAAGGCCATGTGCCCCGCTTGGGGAACAATCACGAGCTCGCTGTGGGGCACGGCCGCGTGCATCTCCCTGGCGGCCCGAGGCGTGGTGGTCCTATCCAGCTCACCGGTGATGAAGAGGATCGGCTTGTCGATGGAATGCAGCCGATCCTCGAACTCCATGTGATACTCGTTCGACGCGGCGTAGGCCAGCACGTCCGGCGAGTACACGGCTCGATCGGCTTCGGCCGTGTACGTGCGATACGCTTCACTCTCGACCCTGGCGAAGTGGAACGGCATCTGCATGCGGAGAATCTCGGCGGCGTCCTCTTGAGTGCGGGCCAGAGGCTCCCGCGCCCAGGACTCGGTCACCTGGTCGCGAAGCTCAATCGGTTTGAAGGCCGCCAGATTTTCGTTCACCTCGCGCATGGACTTCGACATGCTGGCCGAGCCGTTGCTGATGATGTAGTGCGAGGCGGTGTTCTGCTCGAGCGCGTGCGCCAGCGCCACGAAGGCGCCATATGAGTGGCCGAGGACCGCGTAGTCATCGATACCCAGCGCTTTGGCCAGCTGGGTCACATCTTCAGCCAGTCGGGGCAGCGTCACCGTCGCCGGATCGACTCGATCAGACCGGCCCTGGCCTCGCTGGTCCACATAGATAAGCCGAAAGGTGTCGGAAAGCATGTCGAGCCAGGGATGCATGTACGTGTGGTCCATTCCGGGCCCGCCATGGAGCAAGAAGAGCGGGTAATTCTGCTCCGGGCCGACCATCTTGTAGAAGATATTCGCGCCGTCGATCTCTATCTTCATGTTCCCTCGTCCCAAGCCCCCGGCCAGCTGGGCAACGCTGGTGACCGTCTGTCACGAGTATAGCGATGCGCCGCAAGGTCGGATTCGGGAGAGTAAACCTCAGGCGCGACGTGACTTGGTCGGGAGCCGGCGAGCGACACGTTAGTGGCAGGAGGTCCCGGCGAGGAGTAGTCTGATGCAATAGCGAGGATTCGCCAAGAAAAGCGCAGGAGAGTGAAGATGGATCGCGCCCTGATGTTGCACACGATGGCCCTTCTCGGTCTCAGGATCCGCTACTGGATCATCATCCTTGTGGTTATCATTGTGATCCTGGCCATCGCCTTTTACACGCGGCGAAGCAGCCCGTAGGGGAGCGGCGGGATTTGACTAGATGAAAACGGTCAGGTGCGGCAGCTGCGGAGAGGAAACGCCGGAAGGGGCCCGCTTCTGTGGCTATTGCGCCTCGCCACTGCCGCTGCTTTGTTCGGCCTGCGGGAATGAAAATCCCTCCGGCGTGCGCTTCTGCATCCACTGTGCGCAGCCGATCGGGACAGAGAAGGTCGCGCCGCCACGGCCCACCGAAAACTCCTCCAACGCAACGCCATCCGTCGTAAACGCTCCCGTCCAAAGGAGGGAGGAGCGACGGCTGGTGACTGCGCTCTTTTGCGACCTGGTTGGCTTCACACCCCTCTCGGAGTCTCTCGATCCGGAGGAGGTGCGCGATATCCAGGCGGCGTACTTCGACGCCATGGCGGCGCTCGTGGAACGATTCGGCGGCACGGTTGAAAAGTATGCAGGAGACGCCATCCTCGCCCTGTTCGGGGCGCCAATAGCGCACGAAGACGACGCGGAGCGGGCGGTGCTCTGCGCGCTTGGAATGCGGGAAGCTATTGAGCCGGTGGCGGTTGAGACCAGGCAGCGGTGGGATGTCGAACCATCGATCCGCGTAGGGGTCAACACCGGTGAGGTGGTCAGCGGGACCTGGAACGCCTCCGGACGACAGGACGTCGCGGTGACAGGAGATGCCCTCAATACGGCGGCGCGCATTCAGTCGGCTGCCGACGCGGGCGAGGTGCTGGCCGGTGCCGAGACCATGGCCCTCACGCGGCGCCGCATTCGATACGGGGAGAAGCGAGACGAGGCACTGAAGGGAAAGGCCGGGGTCATACCCGTGTGGCCGGCTCTCGGGATGCGAGAGGACCCGGGCGAGCGCTGGGAAGAGTACATTACACCGCTCATCGGGCGAGACCGAGAGATGGGACAGCTACTCGACGCCTGGCAGCGAGCTCGGACAGGCGAGGGTCAGCTGGTCACACTCATCGGAGATGCCGGCGTGGGAAAAAGCCGACTTGCGAGCGAACTCGTGGAACGCGTTGTTCAGACCGGCTCTGCGCGACTCATCCGCGGTCGATGCCTGTCTTATGGCCAGGAAATCTCGTTCTGGCTGCTCGCCGACCTCCTGCGATCGGTCTTCAACCTCACAGAGGGAGACGCTCCCGCCGATGTGTCGAATCGCTTGCGTTCGGCCGTTCAAGACCTCTCAACCATCGTCGATGAGCCCACCCGAGCAGAAGCGCTAGATGTGCTGGGCGAGGTGCTTGGCCTCGCGCCCGAAGCCTCTCCGGTGACGCAGGCCGGCCCGCAGGTGCGGCGACAAGCCTTGATTCGTGATCTTCGCCACGTGCTGGGCTCACTGGCTGCTCGCGCGCCGACGGTACTGGTCCTCGAGGATCTGCACTGGGTCGATACCGCGAGCCGGGAGGTCTTGACCTCGGTCTTTGCGGATATTCCCAACCTGCGCGTCATGGTGATGGCCGTCCAGCGTCCGGGATGGGCGGCCGCCTGGAGTGAATGGGGCTGGCCCGACCGAATCACTCTCCGGCCGCTGCGCGAGGCCGAGGCAGCCAACCTAGCAACGGCGGTGTTGGGCGGTGTGAAGCCTTCGCCGGAACTCGAGCAGCATATCGCCGAGCGTGCCGGAGGCAATCCGTTCTTTGTCGAGGAGATGCTGCGTTCGCTGCTGGAGGCGGGGGGCATCGCGGCAAGGGACGGAGCGATGGAGCTCGTTCCAGGCGCTGTCGAGCGCCTGCCGGCCACGCTCACCGAAGTCCTTCTGGCTCGGCTCGACCGGCTCGATACTGGGGCCCGCAACATTGCACAGATTGCCTCCGTCATCGGTAACAGCTTCTCGCCCGGGCTGCTGGCCGAAGTTTCGGGACGAGATGAGACGGAGCTTGACAGCGCGCTCGCCGAGCTGCAGCGAGCGGAGATCGCCTTCCCCCGCCGCGCGCCAGACCTCGAATATGCCTTCCGCCACGTCTCGATGCGCGACGTGGCCTACAACACGCTGGTGCAGCGTCGCCGCCAGGAGCTGCATTTGCAGAC
>JBOGSL010000175.1:0-4087 GCA_050695395.1 Chloroflexota bacterium
CCTGAGTGCCCGACCCCGGCTCACGCACCAGAAACGTCTCTCGCCGTAGTTCTCCGGGGTATACGGTGCCTGGTTTCGCGAACCGGTGGTTGGGGGCGACGATCACGACCAATTCATCATCGAGATACGGCTCGGCAGCAAGCGACCGATCCGTAACCGGACCCGCTACCAACCCAAAGTCGAGCTCGTTTTCGAGCAGCCGCTCGAGCGTATGACGTTTGTTGCCGATGCGCAGGCTGACCTTGATGCCCGGATAGCGGTCGCGGAACTCGCCGAGGACCTCCGGAAGCAAGTAAATGCCGATGGTGGCGCTTGCGCCAACCACCAGGAGGCCGCTGTCCAATCCTTTGAGCTCCTGCAGCGCTACTCGCCCCTCTTCCTCCAGAAGCGAGAGGCGTTGAACGTATCCTGCTAGGGTCTGGCCCGCGTCCGTCAGGAAAAGTCTCCGGCCGACTCGCTCGAAGAGCTCGACGCCCATCTCTTGCTCCAGACCCTTGATGTGAAACGATACTCCCGGTTGGCTGAGAGAGAGATCGCGGGCCGCGCGCGAGAAACTGAGCTGCCTGGCGACCGCCTGAAAAACTCTAACGCGTTGCGATAGCATAAGCAACCTTTAACCTGCAGCCCAGTGTTCTCTATTTGAATTATAGGCGCCACGCGGCCGGCTGCGTCACATCCCGGACGGACACGCCGCTTGGTATCAGAATTATCAATGAACGAGACCACATTCTTCTATTTGCCTTATCCAAAGGGCACACCTAGGATGGAAGGAGAGACGGATCGCGCAGGAGGTGAAAGCATCGCCACGCTTCAGATCGAGGCAGTTGTCGATCGACTGTCCGAGGACCGTGCCTTTCGCGTCAAGTACTGTCAGGATCCCGACCAGACACTCGGGTCGTACCACCTGAGCCAGGAAGAGATTCGCGCTATCAAGACGGGTGACGATCGGCTGGTTGAACTGATCGGCGCCAACAAGTGGGAAGAGCTGATCGACGCGCTCTCCGGGATTCACCACCGGCACTAAGCTTCTACAGGTCGCTCCCCGGGCCGCGTTCCGTTAGCCCTGCCGGTCGATAGGCGCCCCAGAGCGGCTCGGGGAGCAGGTCGCGGATGGCCAGCATGACCCGCTGACGTGCGGCGGTATCGCGTCCGTCCTTCGGAGTCTCGGGGGGCACGGCGAGATGGAAGGGTTGGCCGATATTGGCCACGAGGTGGCAGTCCTCTTCAAAGAGGCCGACAGGCAAGATGCGCGCGCCCGCGGCCGCGAGCAAGAGGAGAAACGTGCCGACGCCGGGCCGGGCCGGCAGTAGCTCCGGCGTTGGACCCACCGTGCCTTCCGGCATGAGGCCGATGGTGTGCTGGTGCCGCACCAGGCGCGCTGCCGCGCGAATAGCCGCGGCTCGCTCTCCCGCCGGCGCATCCGGAGACGGCATTGCCAAAATGCCGTAGGTCGCGAAGGTATGCGAAAACAGCAGTCTAATAAGTGAGCGCGGCACCGGTATGCCGTGAAAAGAGAGCGTCTCCCACTCCTCAATCGCCACCCAGTGGGTGTCCTGGCCGGTACGCTCTTCGACCAGGTGTGTGAGGTAGAGCACGGGCCAGGTCATCCAGAGACCGGGTCGTTCGTAGTGATTGGCGGTCACTACCAAAGGCCCCGAAGCGGGAATCCAGTCCTCGCCCCGCACCAAAGGCGGCACGGGGAAATCGGCCAGGGCGTAGAGGGCATCGTGCGCAAACGAGCGCGGCTTCCCTAGGCCGATGTAAGCGACCCCGCGCGCCATCAGCAGCGGTCTTGGCCTGTATTTCGGTCCGTATTGGTAGCCGGAGGGCGGCACAGGCGACTTGGGGGACCAGTTCACGATTCAGAATACGCGGTCTTCGCCGAGACAAGCCCGGCGCCTTGCGTGTACAAGGACAGGCTCCACGCCCGGGCAAACCGTAGCTCGGCCCTCTTCGGCATCCAGGCTCTGGACTACCCTGTGTAAGATTGATGAGCTATGCGGTTTCTTCTCACGGCTTTGATGCTTCTACCGCTCGGGTTGGCCGGTCAACTCCGTGACGCCGCCGCGTCAGGTGGCCGCGTTCTCCCTCAAGATGTCCAGGTAAGTCACGATGGCTTCGCCGCGCATAGTGAGCCCGCCATCGCGGACAACCCCGCAAATCCGCTCGACTTGATAGCGGCCTCGAAGTTCTTCACCGACCCCAAACACTACCGCTTCAAGATCGGCACCTTTTACTCGAGCAATGGCGGCCGAACCTGGCATGATGCCGGCATCCTTCCCGGTTTTTCGGCCTACGGCATGACTTCGGATGTGAGCATCGCCTACGATGCCGCCGGTGTGGCCTACGTCTGCGTGCTCGCCGTCGGGGCGAATACAAGCGGCATTTTCGTGTCGCGCTCGAACGACGACGGTAAGAGCTTCTTGCCCCCCGTCCCGGTCTTCCTGGATCAAACCGGGGCCACCTTCAGCGACAAACCCTGGATCGCGGTCGATCAGAGCAAACCCCACGGGAATGTCTACGTGGCCTGGAATCTCGACGGGAGCGACGATCGGGCTGACGGTGCTTCTGCGTTTGTTGCAAAGCAGGTCAGTTCCAGTGGCAACGGGCTGGTCATCTCGCGGTCGACCGACGGCGGACAATCTTTCTCGGCCCCGGTTGTCTTCCAGCCGTTTAGCAACTCCCAATTTCCCATCGGCGCATTCCCGGCCGTCGGACCCGACGGCACTCTCTACGTTGCCTACTCAATGGACAAAAACAAATCGGGGAAGGTCGACGGCCTGAAGTTGGTCAAATCGAGCGACGGCGGCGTGACCTTTACCGCTCCGAAGACTATCTCTCAGGTCGACGGGCTGCCGAACCACCTCCCGCACGGAACGTTTCGCAACATCACCCTGCCGGCCCTTGCCGTCTCCCCCAAGGACGGCGCTCTGGTCGTTGTCTGGTCGGACATGCGTTACGGTGATGCCGATGTGCTCGCCACCACCTCTCGAGATGGAGGTGATACCTGGTCGCAGCCGGTGCGCGTCAATCACGACCGCAAAGGCGACGGGAAGGACCAGTTTCAGCCGGCGCTAGCCGTTGCGCCGGACGGCATTTTCACCTGTGCCTGGCTCGATCGCCGGCGCAGCCGCGACGATCGCCTGATCGACGAATTCGTCGCTCAAAGCCGAGACAATGGCCTGTCCTTCAGCCACAATGTCCGGGCGACTCGCGCGTCGTGGAATCCTTCGATCGACGCGCCCGAGCCGGAAGGCAAGAAAAGCGACACCTTCATCGGAGATTACCAGGCTCTGGCGGTGGATGACCAGGTGGTTCACCCGCTCTGGAATGACACACAGAACGGGAAAAACCAGCAGATACGCACAACCGCCCTATCGACCAGCGTCTTCAGGTATTAGACGTCGAAGCGGTCCGTTACCTGAGGGTGGAACAGGGGATAGAGATTGAAGGTCCATCCCAGCCCCCAGACGGTGGGCGAGAGCACGGACACATTATCCGGATTCCAGACTTTACGCCTGATCCGGTCGGCTGTCGGCGGGCGGAACTCGTAGGGCACGCCCAGAATGTAACCGTGCCACGTTCTTTCCCGGGACGGTTGCTGCCACTGCTCGAGTGCAGCCGCCAGTCCTAACGCTGCCGTAAGGGAGATTACCAGCTTCGGGCCCTTTTCCATGGCCGAGTCCTCCTGTCTGAGCATAAGACATAGACGGCACCACGGGTTCAGAGACGGCCGGCACCGAGTATCAATCCCCCTCTATTCGTGCCGCCGGCAGCTCAGCCGAAGCTTACCGGCCGGGCCGGCGGCGATCGTCTCTGACCGAGGCGAGGACCCGGTGGAGCACTCCGTCTGGAAACGCCGCAAGCGGCGGGCTATTTTGGCAGTGACGCGGGCGCGAGCGATAGCGGAGGCGCGGGCGGAAGCGCGAGCGGTATAGGTTTCGCGAGCGATCGCGGTGCGGCGTGCGACCACTGCGGTCTTCTGGGCGGCCACGGCGACGACGGTGGCCGTTGCGTTGGCCCTGGCTGTGGCGGTGGCGTGAGCTCGCGCCACGGCGGTTGCGGTGGCACCGGCCGCGGTCGCTCT
>JBOGSL010000176.1:0-8904 GCA_050695395.1 Chloroflexota bacterium
GTGTAGCCGTCTTGCATGCTTCCCAAGCAGTATCGATTGCGCAAGGCCGCCGACTTCGCGCGAGTTCGGCGGTTTGGTCGTTCCTCCGGGCATCCTCTGCTCAGCGTCTACCTGCTTGCCAAGCGGCCTCCCGACATTCGTATCGGATTCACCGTCAGCAAGAAGGTTGGCAAGGCGGTCACTCGCAACCTTGTAAAGCGCCGGCTAAGCGAGGCTATTCGACCCCATCTGGGCGACCTTCGGCCGGGATGCGACCTGGTGATCATTGCGCGTCCCTCGGCGGCCGGGGCATCGTATCAAGACCTGGCTGGGGCCCTGGAGAAACAACTGGTCCGGAGTGGGGCGCTGCGACGCAGGGAGGTGGTCGGAAACGGCTAGACTAGTCGTAGGCCTGATCGTTCTGTATCAGTGCACGCTCTCGCCGCTCTTCGGCAATGCCTGCCGCTACGAGCCCTCCTGCTCGGAGTATGCCAAACAGGCCGTCGAGAAGTACGGCGCCCTTCGGGGGATCTGGATGGGAATAAAGCGCATCGCACGTTGCCAGCCGCTGCATGCCGGCGGGTACGACCCGGTCCCTTAGGTTTGGAGAATTAGTGGCAGGAATTTTCGGTTTCATCATTCATCCCATGGAGCTAGGCCTGATATGGCTGACGCTGCAGGTGGGTGGAGCCGGCATAGCAATCATTCTGTTCACCATCGCGGTGCGCCTCGTCCTCTCGCCCCTGCAAATCGTCCAGGTGCGAAGCGCCAAGGCCATGCAGCGAATCCAGCCCATGGTGAGCGAGCTCAAGAAAAAGCACGGGAAGGACCGTGAGGCGCTCCAGAAGGCAACCATGGCGCTTTACAAGGAGCACAAAGTCAACCCGGCGATGGGATGTCTTCCCACCGTGCTTCAGTTCCCCGTGCTCATTGGTCTGTTCTACGGATTGATGCACCTGGGAACATCGCCCACCGGCTGGCCGGGGGCAATCGTCTGGAAGAACATCACGTGCAACGGGCAACAGGTCAGCAACATGAGCCAGTGGCTGCACGGCTGTTACGCCGTCGCAGGCGGCGCCGGTGACCCGACCCAGATCTTTACCCTGTTTCACGCGCAGTTTCTCTGGCTCAGCCATGGCCTCGGCCAGCACGACCCGCTGTACATCTTGCCGATCCTGGCCGGCATCGCCCAGTGGGTGCAGTCGCGCATGCTGCTCAGCAAGAGCACCGATCCCCAGCAGCAGATGATGAATACCATGACCAATTTCATGCCGCTGCTCATCGTCTTCTTCGCCAGCCGCTACGCCTCCGGCCTCGCTCTCTACTGGGTTACCTCGACGGTCATCGGGATTCTGATTCAGGTCCGCGTCACCGGCTGGGGCTTGCTCTCGGAGAAAGGGGGGCTGGCGATTCCAAACCCGGGCCGCCTCCTCATGTCGATCGTGTCTCCGCCGAGTAAGCCGTCCCGCGCGCCCGTGTCGCGGCAGCCGATCCCGGAGTCGAATGGACACACCGAGCAGAACGGCAACGCGGCCGAAGATCCGGACGAATTGGAACCCGTCGCGCGGCCGGTGGGTCGCCCGCCCGCTCGACCGAAAACTAAACGGAAATCTCGAGGGAGTAAGGGTGGCCGAAGAAGCTGAATTTTCGGGCCGCACCATTGATGAGGCGATAGCCGAGGCGGAAGCCGCCCTTGGAGCCTCGCAGGAAGACCTGGTAATCGAGGTCCTCGCTAGCGGCAGCCGCGGCGTCTTTGGCATCGGTGCGGAGCAGGCTCGAATTCGAGCCACCGTTCAGGGAGCCGAAAGCGACCGGGAGAGGCCCGAGCGACCGTGGACCGAACCCCAGGAGCCCAGGTCGGCGGCGCAGACGGAGCAGCTCGCAGAGGATGCGCAAACCGTGCTCGAGCGCTTGTTGCACGCGATGGGATTCGACGCTGCAATCGAGGTTCAGGACGGCTCTGAGCCGCTAGTGTTGAGTATGACCGGCGAGAATCTCGGACTCCTCATCGGACGCCACGGCGATAACCTCAGTGCCCTGCAGTTCATGGTGAACTTGATTCTGTCGAAGGGACGCCGTCAGTGGCCCGGGGTGGTGCTCGACGTCGAGAATTATCGATCGCGACGCGAGGAATCCTTGCGGGCCCTGGCAGACCGGATTGCATTTCGCGTCGACCGCAACGGAAGCGCTTTTACCATGGAAGCGATGCCGGCGAGCGACAGGCGCATCGTTCACCTCGCCCTGCGCGAGCGACCCGAGGTGGAAACCTATAGCATTGGCGAAGGCGCCAATCGTCGGGTGGTAGTTGCGCCGCGGGGTGAAGACGAATCGAGTGAGGGCTAAGCCGGGGGCTTCCAGGAGGACCCCTCGGCGTTCTGTTACGTCTCGTCCCGCGAGGGAATAGCAGTGGAAGCCGACACCATAGCGGCTGTGGTTACCCCGCCCGGGATGGGTGGCGTGGGGATCGTGCGCGTCAGCGGCCCGCTCAGCCGGACGCTGCCCAGTCACTTGTTTCCCCTCCTGGATTCTCGGTGGGAATCTCACCGACTTCGGCACGGCCGTGTGGTTGACTTCGGCACGGGCGAGATGCTCGATCAAGCATTGGGATGTCTCATGAGCGGTCCGCACAGCTACACCGGCGAGGATGTGTTCGAGATCCACTGCCACGGGAGTCCGCTCGTGCTGGAGCGAGTCCTGGGAGCGTGCCTGGCCGCAGGTTGCCGGCCGGCTCGCGCGGGAGAGTTCACATTGCGGGCCTTTCTCAACCAGCGGCTGGATCTAACGCAGGCCGAGGCAGTTATGGACGTTGTCCGTGCCCGCTCAAACGCGGGCCTGGAGATGGCGGCCCACCAGTTGGCGGGATGGCTGGGGGAGCGTATATCTCCGTATTACAACGACCTGCTTGGTATCGCCGCCCATATGGAGGCAATGGTGGATTTCGTCGAGGAAGACATTCCGCTGCGGCCGGAGCAATTGACGGTACAGCGGCTTGCCTCGATCCGGAAGGGAATCGGCGAGCTTCTGGACGGCGCCAGGCAGGGCATGATCCTCCGCGAGGGCGCGGCGCTTTGTATCGCCGGAAGTCCCAACGTGGGCAAATCCAGCATCATGAATGAACTGCTTGGCGCGCAGCGTTCGATCGTAACCGCGGTACCGGGCACGACGAGGGACACCGTCGAGGAATCGATTCAACTTCGCGACCTTCCCTTTCGAGTAGTCGATACTGCCGGCATCCGAGCAACGACCGACCCAGTCGAGCAGATCGGCGTCGACCGGAGCCGCCGCGTCATGGCAATGGCTGACATGATCTTGTTGGTGATTGACCGCTCGCGGATCATCTCGGCGGCCGATACGCTTGTGGTGGATGAATTGTGCAAGCTGACGGCAGGCAAGCCGGATGCGCGGGTGGTGGTGGCGCTGAACAAGGCGGATCTTCCCGCAGGCGGCGATCACCGTCCATTACTGAAGCGCCTGCGGCCGGACCGAGTGGTGGAAAGCAGCGCAGTGGCGCCGGGAGGCCTGGGCGATCTGCGTCAAGCGCTCGAGGAGGTGGCGCTCGGAGGCGAACGTCATGATGTGGTGGCGCCCAACGTGAGGCATCAGGATGCCTTGCGACGAACGTGGGACGCGCTTGGACAAGCCGACAGCGCTCTGCGATCCGGCGTGCCGCTCGACCTGGTGTCACTCGATGTTCGGGCAGCCGCGGCGGCCCTGGGAGAGATCACCGGAGCAACGGTGGACGAAGAGATTCTGAACCGCATCTTCTCCGAATTTTGCATCGGAAAGTAGCGTCGCGGACGAGGCGCTTCGGACTGCGCGATGCCCTTATCAACTCCCTGACGGAGGTCGGAACCGCCGGCCCTGCCATAATGTTCGATGCGAGACGACACACCGATCGGGTACCAGGGTGTGCCTGGCGCGTATAGCGAACAGGCTCTTCTCGCCAACTATCCCGACGCCGACAGGCGGCCGAGCCGAACCCTCCCGGAGCTTTTTTCGACCCTCATCAGCGGGGACATTGTCCGTGCCCTCGTGCCCATCGAGAACTCCTACGCCGGCAGCGTAGACGAAGCGTACGACCTCATGCTCGCCAACTCGGTTTCTATCGTGGCCGAGCACATTCATCCCGTCGAGCACGCTCTGCTTGCCACACCCGGCGCATCGCTGACCACTATCAAGCGGGTGTTCTCCCATCCGCAGGCTCTCGCCCAGACGTCCGAGTATCTCCTCGCTCATCACCTTCAGGCGACACCGTATTACGACACTGCCGGAGCGGCTGAGATGGTCGCGGAGAACGAGGACTCCTCGTGTGCAGCCGTCGCTAGCCGTCTCGCCGCGGACTACTACGGTCTCGCCGTCCTGGCAGACAACATCCAGACTGCGCGCGACAATTCCACCCGATTCGTCCTCCTCTGTGCCGGCGGTTGGAGCCCGGCTCTGCGCACCGAATCGGCGTTCCCCGGCAAAACGGCACTCGCGTTTTCTGTCGAGCACCACCCGGGCGCGCTGGTGCAGGCCCTGGAGTCCTTCGCGCAGCGCGGGGTCAACCTGCTTCGACTCGCGTCCCGACCGTCCAGACAGCGGCCGTGGGAGTACGTCTTCTTCGCCGAGGCGGCGGGTTACGAGCACGAGCCTCGGGTGCACGAGGCCCTGGGCGAACTTTCCCGGCTGGGCATTTGGTTCCGCGTTTTGGGCAGTTACAAGGCCGCACACGCATGACGAAATCGCCCATGCAGCCGCCCCCGCATCCGCGTCTCGGCCCCGAATCACCCTGTATATTGGGCCGATGGAAGGGAACGAGGAAGACGGACCTGAAACGAGCACGGGCCTGGCCGAGGTACCGGCGGACGTAGCGACACAGCGCACCGGGCGTGTGGCGGCACTGCAGCAAGCATTGGACATCGCGTTCACGGATCAGGCCTTGGTACGCGAAGCGCTCACACACCGTTCATACCTCAACGAGATCGATCACGCCAGACCGTCGAACGAGCGTCTCGAGTTTCTCGGCGATGCGGTTTTGGGTCTGGTCTCCGCGGATTTTCTCTTTCATACGTACTCGGAATTCACAGAGGGGCAGTTAACCAGCCTCCGCTCGGCGCTGGTACGCACCGAGGCGCTGGCGCGTTATGGCGAGGAGATCGACCTCGGACGGTTCCTCTTTCTGGGGCGGGGCGAAGAGCTAGCTGCGGGGAGACACCGCCCCTCCGGACTGGCGTGCGCCTTCGAGGCATTGCTGGCGGCGATCTACCTGGACCAAGGCTATGACGCGGCTCGCGATTTCGCGCTGGGCTTCCTCCGCCCCGAGGCGCAAGCCGTCCTCGCAGCTGAACGGCACAAGAATGCCAAGTCCTCTCTCCAGGAGCTGCTCCAGGCACGCCATCAGGTCACGCCTACGTATCATGTGGTCTCCGCAAGCGGTCCGGACCATGCGAAGCAGTTCACAGTGGAAGTGCGACGTAACGGCAAGGTGTTGGGGCGGGGCGAGGCACGAAGCAAGCGGGCAGCCGAGCAGGAAGCTGCCGAACGAGCGCTGGATGTACTCGAGGCAGACGGGGGAGCCTCGACGGAGACCGCTCAATAAGTTTCCGATTTATCGAGACAACCCGCCGCTCCGTCATGACCCTCGCCGCTCGCCTCCCTACCCTCGGTGCCGCCTTGTCTCCTGTAAGCCTCGCTCGCCCGGTATCCCGGCCATCGGGGAACGCGTCGTCTATGATCGCCGGCATCCCGGAGCGACTGGAGGTCACCCCGTAAGCCGTCTCATCGCGTGCCTCGTCGCTGTATTCATCATTACCTGCGCGCCGATTGCGGCGGATTCGATGAACGCCTCGCGAATTCGGGACTTCGTGCGTGCCGAGACGAGTGGTCCGGTCTTCAATGTGACCTATCGCTACGGCCAGAACGTGCCTGCGAAAAACGGTGCTTACGGCGCAAACGTTCACGCTCCACGGTCGGCCTGGTTTCTCGAGGAGCAACGGGCAGGGGGCCTCGACATCATTGACGGAGCCGCACGACCCGTGAAGAGCCTCGGCCTCGTGGCGCTGGGTCTGAAGATGTTCCATTACGGCCTGGGCCGAGAGGCGGCTAACGGGTCGTTTCCGGGCTCCGCCTGGCCCTTCCACGGGACGGCGCTGTTCCTCTCGGAAGCTGCCCCGGCCCTCATTGTGCTGAAATCTTCGTCTCTAAATCCCAACTTCCGCGAGGAAATCGATTGGGATGTAAGTCGCATGCAACGTGCGGCATACTACATGGTTCGGTCGGTCGGCGGAGCGGGACACGTCGATGACCGGACCAAGACGCACCGCCGTTTCGAAGCGGCCATCGCTCTCGGCGCGACCGGCGTCCTCGCCTCCGACCGAACGCTGGTTCGTTGGTCCGAGACGTACGCCCGGCAAGGCATTCACATGGAGCGCCCTGACGGGGTGATGCCGGAGGATGGTGGTCACGATAGCGGCTATCAGGCTGTGGGGATGATCAACGCGAGCCGGTACCTCGTACTTGTGGCTCGCGGAAAGCTACGGACCGCGCTGGGCGCAGCGCTGGCCAAGGGGGAGGCGTGGGAATTGTCGCGCGTACGGCCGGACGGCTCCGTCAATCAGACGGGCGACACGCGGACTGTAGGGTGCAGCGAACGCAACCCACAGGGACAGTGCAAGACCGTTTTCTACGCGCCGATCTTCGAAGCGCTGGCGTGGTGGGCGGCTATCAGCGGCGACGCGAAATACGCGCACGCTTCGAAAGCGGTCTGGCGCCACAGCGGCTACGGTGCGAAGTAGCGCTGCCGCCACACCGGCGTATTCAGGGCGTCCTGGCGTAACTGTCCCCGTTGTCGCTATGCCCGACGCGTCTCCTCCGTCATGGCGTTTCGAGTTTCCTCGACGTCGCGCTCGATTTGGGCAACCAGCGCATCGACATCGGAAAAAGACCGCTCCTCGCGCAGGCGATGCAGCAGCTGTACCTCCAGTGTGCGGCCGTACAGGTCGCCCTGAAAGTCCAGCAGATGAGCCTCCACCGCCAGGTGCTCATTTCCAAAAACCGGATTGTAGCCAATACTCACGGCGGCCAGTTTCGGTTCGTCGTCAACGATTGTCCGGCCGGCGTAAATGCCGGTAGCGGGCACCAACTGATGCTCGGGCATCTTCAGATTGGCAGTGGGAAAGCCCATCTCCTTGCCCCGTCCGAATCCCTTCACTACCTCCCCTCGAAGGCTAAACGGCCGGCCGAGTAGCGCCGTCACTCGTTCCATCTCGCCCTGGGCGACCAGGTCTCGCACCAGCGTGCTGCTGATCGGCGTCTCGCCCAGTTCCTTGCGACCCACGATTTTCACGGCGAACCCGCGTCGCTTCCCTTCCTCGACCAGAAAGTCGGCATTGCCGCGCCGCTTATGACCGAAGGCAAAGTCGGCACCGATCCATAACTCGGCGAGGTTTACGCGGGCGAGAATATCGTCCAGAAAGTCGGCCGCCGGGATCGCGGCGGTTTCCCGATTGAAGGGAAGTATTGCCAACACATCCGGATTGAGAGCCGAGATCGCTTCTCGCTTGGCGAGGCTGTCCGTGAGCTGTATACTGCCCGGTCGCAAGACGACCTCCGGCCTCGGCTCGAGCGTCACAACGACCGATTGATATCCCAGCTCAGAGGCGCGCTCGATGACCTGGCGAATCAGCCATTGGTGCCCGAGGTGCACACCGTCGAATGCCCCGATGGTGAGCACGGTACGGTCACCTCTCTCCAGCTCATCAAGCGACGATACTATCTTCACCAATCAGGCTCCCACGAAGACGCGCGTCGGTCGGACGGTATTTTCCGACACCTCACCGAGCGCCAGAAGCTCCCCACCCGGCGCGTACAGCCGTACCGGACCAGGCCGCACACTCTTCTCGACGGCCGCCGGTCGACCATGGATTATGTCTTCCCCTTGCGACGGTGATAGTGCGAGAGCCGGAAGATCGGCGACAGCGAGATCGACGGGACGGCTCAGCCGCTCCACCTCACGTCGATTTGTCAGCGTATCGATGGAAACTGCTTCATCGACGGTAAAGCCCCCGGATGCTACCCGCCGCAGCGCGTGAAGATAGCCTCCCACGCCGAGAGCGGCTCCAATGTCTCGTGCCAACGCGCGGATGTATGTGCCACTCCCGCATCGGATCCTGAGTGTCAGCCGCGGCCGATTCCAGCACAATGCCTCAATTGATTCGATTCTCACCATTCTCGGAGGTGGAGTAAACTCCTGGCCGCGTCTCGCTAGCTCGTACAGGCGCTGTCCTTTGTGATGCACGGCGCTGTAAGTCGGCGGCGTTTGCTCGATAGTTCCGTGGAACTTCTCCAGAACAGCGGCAATCTCCGCCTCGCTGAGCGATCCAAGGTCACGCTGTTCGCCGAGCGGCGCCTCGGCGTCATCGGTTGCCGTCGTGACGCCCAGCACAACCTCGCCGCAGTAGACCTTGGTCGAGGTCATCAGATAGCTGGAGAGTTTGGTGGCCTGACCCAGCACCAACAGCAACAGTCCAGTGGCGGCGGGATCCAGCGTTCCAGCGTGACCCACCTGTCGTTGTCCCGCGATACCCCGAACTCGCGCGACCACGTCGTGCGAGGTCCAACCAATGCCCTTATCGACCGACAGGATTCCGCTGATCGGCTGTGAGCCGGTCGAAGGCGGCAAGAAGTTTCTCCTTGGCGGCGGCGGCGGGACCGGGCAGCGTGACACCCGCGGCCTGCCGGTGGCCTCCGCCCCCCAGAGCGAAGGCAATCGCCGCAACGTCGTACGCGGGACGGGACCGCATGCTTACCCGGATATCGCCATCCGGACTTTCCTTTAGCAGCATCACCACCTCCGCCTGCTCGATGCCGCGCAGGTTCTCCGCTATGCCTTCGGCGTCATCGGATGTTCCTCCAGATTCTCGCAGAATCTCCTGGCTCATATAT
>JBOGSL010000177.1:0-2100 GCA_050695395.1 Chloroflexota bacterium
CCATCGAGCATGGTGTCTTCCCCGACGTGGCAGCATCAGCATTCGAGCAGATCGCCGGCTTCGCCGACTACGGCTTCTGCCAATCGCACGCCGGCTCGCTGGCCCGCCTGGCTTACGAGACGATGTATATCAAGCTGCACCATCCCGCTGCCTTTACCGCTTCCCTGCTCAGCAACCAACCGATGGGCTTCTATCCGGTCGAGGTGCTGGTCTGGGAGGCGCGGCGACGCGGCGTGCGCTTCCTGCCGGTGGATATCAATCGAAGCGAAGCACGCTGCACCCTGGAAGATGCTCGGGTGCGACTGGGCCTCGAACAGGTGCGGGCGGTTGGACCCGAGCGTGCCGAGGAGATCGTCTCCGAACGCCGCGCTCACGGCCCGTACCGGTCGCTGCGGGATTTTGTGGGGCGAACTGGTTTCGTCGGGAAGCTGGCTGAAGGGCTGATCCTGGCTGGAGCATTCGATCACGAGCATCGGGCACATCCCGAGCTGCTCTGGGAGCTGTATCGTCAGCGCCCGGATCGGCGCCAACGAGATCTGGGGTTGGTCGAACCGGAGACGGCCATAACCTGGCCGGAACGAACGGAGGCAGAGCAGACGGCTCTCGACTATCTCATCCTGGGATTCAGCCTGGAGCGACACTTGATCGAGCATTATCGAAGCCGACTCGCTGCATTAGGGGTGGTGCCGAGTACCCGATTGCCCAAGCTGCGCGACGGCCAGGTAACGCGGATCGGAGGGATGGTGATCTGCCGCCAGAAGCCTCCCACCGCGAAGGGCTATCTCTTCCTGACTCTGGAGGATGAGCATGGATTGATGAACGTCATCGTACGCCCCGATGTCTATGAGAAGTACCGTGACATCCTTCGCCAAAACCCACTTCTGGCCATCGCCGGTCGTTTACAGCACGCTTACGGGACGCTGAACATCCTTGCCGAGCGTGTCCTCGGCCTCGATCTCTCGGTTCCCGATGCCCCACCGCAGGCCGAGCCGCGGCCCCTTGCCGCAGCAGCACGATCCCACGACTTTCGTTGATATCACTCACCCCTCCGCTGCTCCAGACAGACAGGTCTAAACTTGTCCTACCTACAAAATCGCGGGCGCCCGGAGTCGGCTGGTGGCAATGGAAGGCACCCACCTCCCACAGCATTCCGCGTGGCACGGCGGGCCGGTCCCTACCTGCAATGACCTCTAGGGGTCGTGATCGGCATTCAACAGCCGATTTCACCTCAACCTTGGCACTCCCCGGGTAAACGTTCCCGGCGGAGACAGGTCACGCCGAACCGGCGGCTTCTCGAGTGGGGCGGGACGTTTGTCCAGCACAAAGTCGCGCTGGGCGATGATGTAGTCGGCCGTTCGAGCCGCCAACGCCTGGATGGTGAGAGCCGGATTTGCCGCCCCTTGGGTCGGGCAGATGCTGCCGTCGCAGCAAAACAGATTGGGTATGTCGTGAGTACGCCCGAAACGATCCGTCACCGACTCTCGCGGATCGTCCCCCATCCGAGCGCCACCGATCAGATGTGCGAACCGCGGTTCCTGCGCAACTTCCTCGGCACCCGCGGCCCGCAAGATCTCCTCTATTCTCGGAACGGCCCAGGTGATCATCTTCTTGTCGTTGTCCTCCATCTCAAACCAGACACTCGGCGCCGGCAAGCCGTATTCATCTTTCAGGTCTGAGAGGCCCACCCGATTTTCTTTGTGGGGCAGGATCTCCCCCAACAATCCGAGTGCGGCCCAGTGGTTGTAGTCCATCATGACCTGGCGCATCCCCCAGCCCCACGCTCCCTTCGCCACCATCATCTGTTTCGCGAAGGCCACGGGAAGGGGACCGACCGTCTGGATGGAGAAGCCACGCGCAAAATCTCGGCTCGGATCCGTATCGTAGAAGGCCTCGGTACAGGCATTTGCCGGAGGAGCCTTGTACTGACGGATCAAATCGGGAAATCTGCCCATCACGACGTTGGCGGACTGCACCATAAGGTAGTTGCCGACCAGGCCGCTGGAGTTGGCGAGACCGTTTTCATGGCCGGGCGCCGCTGACATAAGCAGGAGGCGCGGCGTCTCAATCGAGTAGCCACAGACGATCACTACCTTCCCCAGC
>JBOGSL010000178.1:0-1512 GCA_050695395.1 Chloroflexota bacterium
ACCACGCGACTGCAACGTTCGCCTCAGCCCAGACCGCGATGTCAGGCGACTGCGGATCGTCCAGGAGATCCGTGGCGGAGCGTTCGTGAGGCGGCTCACCGCGGTACATGACCGCAGCGATCTCACCGACCGGATTCACCGGAGGTCAACGTTCACACTCAGCTCTTGTCCTCGCGAGCTCCGTGTACGGAATGGAATAAAACGCGGAGCCGGGCAGAATCGCACCCGGCTCCGTAGCGACTCCTGCAAAACGACTGCTAGCAGGGAACTTCCGTCCCGCCTGAGTTGTAGCACGGGTTTCCATACGTCGCCGGGTTACCGGGCGACGTGTACGAGTCGGTGATGCTGTTGTTGGCCTTGCTGCCTGGGAACGGATGCGTGCTCCCCAGCGTAAATGCGCCCACAGAACCGATCTTCTCAAACTCCGGTGCCTGATACATAGCGTTCTAACCCCCTTTTCCGTGGCTTTCCTTGCTCCGGCGTAGGGTAACGCGTGGTTGGGCACCGTCAAGGATGAAAAAAGGACGGCGGCCTCGATCGTTCCATGCCCGCGCTTTCAGTCGTTCGTTTCCAACTCGAGCAACCCTTCAGCGGCCAGGCCGGTGATCAGAGCGCGCAGGTCAACGCGCAACCGTTCGGGCGGCGCGTCCAACTCTCGCGTCAACTGCGTGACGACGGAATCCATGTCAGGCTGCTTCTCCAGGGCACTCAGCATCTTGCCCGCCGTCTCGTTCAACCCGTAATACGTACCCGTGCGCAGATCGAGCAGAACAGTCTCGTTTGCGAGGCTCCGGTAGACGATGTGCCGAGGAACCTTCACGATCAGATCACTGTCGTCTCCTTCAGGGCCGGGCGACTGATCAGGTGGTGGGTCGACGGTCACGGAATCCTCCCCTGGGGTCATCGCGAGAATGCCCGGACCAAGCCCCTCCGCCGGGTCGAGAATCATCGCTGTAGCCTCCTGGCGGGTGCGAACGCCGAGTTTGGCATAGGCCGACGACAGATGGCTCTTTACCGTCGTCTCTGCCAGAAAGAGTTCCTGCGCAATCTCGTGGTTGCTGGCCCCGCGGCTTGCCAGCCCGAGCACCTGCTTTTCGCGCATCGACAGCGTCTCATCCGCCCATATGGTCGCGTGCCGGCGCGGGACACAGACGGAACCCGCCCGAACTACCCCCACGGCGGCCGCAAGAGTGCCATCAATGTCAGGCTCGTCCACGACCCCGTCGGCGCCTGCTCGTAGAGCCCGTCGGACATCGTTGGGCCCAGCCGCGACAGGCACCACGACGATCAGCGGCACCACTCCTAACGCCTCGCGCAGCGCACGAACCACATCCACGGTTGACTCCACGGAGAGCACTTGTACGAAAACCACACCGAACGCTTCGGCGGTCCGCATCAACTCCACTGCGGTCTCAACTCTTGCGACGAACTTGATACCTCCCTCTTCCGTAGTGGCAGCAACCAACCGATCGAGAAAGCCGGCCGTTCCCACCACACCGGCATGGACCGATG
>JBOGSL010000179.1:0-3152 GCA_050695395.1 Chloroflexota bacterium
ATTTCTTGCCGGTAGCTCGGCAGCGAAATACCATGGTCCTGGCTCGTTTGAGGGACAGACAATATGGGAATCGGCGTGTATTGTTGGTACTCCCTAGAGGGAGGGAGAGCCCTCGGGCATGACCTAAGTGCGGAAGGCGATGAGGTAGAGCGCGTAAAAGGCCACGTGCGCTCTGCTGAGCCACTGGTGAACCAGATCCGTCCTGGATGGGGTTGTTTTCACTTGAAGGAGGACCGTATGGCGACGCAAGAGAGCACGTTCACGAGCGAGGAGATCACGAACCCGTCAAAGGAGAACGCGAATGGGGTGCTCCTGGGTGCGATTGCGATCTTCAAAGAGCAGGGACAGCCGGTCGATGCGTTGTTCCGGCGACTGAGCGAGATCCTTGCACCGGGTTGGGAGGAGATTAAGAGAAAGGGAGCGCAGGCGGTATCCAGTGACTGGCCGAGACTGGTACCCATCTGAGACTCCGTGGGTGTCGACTGCCAGGTAGAGCCGCAAGGCGATTGGATCGTCTTCACGTTCAAGGGGAGGTAGATCGGTCCGCCCCCAAGCAGGGAGGGATGGTCGGCATTGGCACGCTAATCCAGGCGAAGGCGTGGACCTCCTCACCCTCCTGGCACGCACCAATCCGCTCATGTTCCTCCTCCTGGGCGCCATGACCCGGGGCGTGGATGACGAACGGTACCAGGAGCTTGTGCGGTCCGGACCCTTTGGCCTGGGACAGTACGGCTACCTCTTTGCCCTGGTCATCATCCTTGCGCCCCTCGCCCTGGCCCTGATCATCACGGCAGCCACTGGTCAGTTCCCAACACACGGTACCCCGCGCTTCTGAGGCGGCGTCGACATGTCCGTTTTCTGTGGTTGGCCAAGGAGGGCGTTCAGAGGAGCACTGCCCCGAAGTCGGGGCAACGGATCAGGTGACGGCAACGCCCACGTGCTTCATGGAAAGGGCGAACGATGGCCGACAGGCGGCCCACGAATCAAAGGTGCCTGCTACGAGTAAGGAAGACGGCGGTTCGCCGTCATCGTCCTCGGCCACCTGCATGCCGCGAGCGATGAGCGAGCATCCCCCGACCCACCAATCGCCCCGGTTCGCTCTCATCCACGACTGTTCGCGCGTCCACTTTTTCGGCGTCTGGACAGGACAAATCGAATCCCGCCGCCGCCACCATTTTCGGGGGAAAGACGCGGAATCTCGGGCCGCAGGGTGGCGTGAAAGAGCGCGACGACCGGTGTGAGCATCCACCGAGGCATCCACTGCGCGAGCGACCGGCCGCGCGTACCATGCTTCTCTGCGATAGCCCGGGGGTGAGCAGCCTCGATCATGTCTGCCGATGACGTCCGTGTCCATGGCGGCCTGCGCCACGGCTGCTGCCGCTTCTACCGGACTATCCGAGCGCTTCGAGGCCGTCTCAAAGGTGATCGCCTTAGGGCGCGGAGACGGGCCAGTCCGCAACCTACTCGCCAATGTGCAAGACCAGGTAGACGAGGGGCGGCGATGGGGATGGTCAGGATTCAGGCGACCTGGACCTTCAGTCCGACGCCCAGGCGCGCATCACTGCGCCAGCCGCGACACAGGCGTGCTATGGTTGTCCACCTCTGTATCATCTGAGTAGATGCTCAGAAAGCGAGATGTGTGACGCACCACCTGCGCCCCATCGATCCGGCTGCGGTTGCTGCTGCGCAGCACGCGCTCCCATCGGACGAGCTCCTGACCGTCGTGGTGGAGGCGTTCAGCGCTCTGGCCGATCCCACCCGCGGCAAGATCCTGTACGCCCTCGGCACCGGTACCCTCTGCGTTCGGGACCTCGCCATCGTCGCCGGCGTCTCGGAGTCGGCCGTCTCCCATCAGCTTCGGCTCCTGCGCGATCGGCGGGTGGTCAAGTCGCGGCGTTCGGGCACCACCATCTACTACTCGGTGGACGATCAGCATGTCGCTGCCCTGATCCGCGAGGCGGAGTGCCACGCCGATCACGTCCGCCAGGGCTTGCCAGACCACATTCCGCATCCGTTAGCCGAAGCGCAGCATCGCGAGCGTAGCGAGGAGTGATCTCATGAGCACGACCTCCGTCCCCCTCCTGATCATCGCTGCCGCAACGGTTGGCTTCCTGCACTCCATCCTCCCGGATCACTGGGTGCCCCTGGCCGTGATCGGGCGCACCCAGCACTGGAGCACCGCGCGGGTCGCCCGGGTCAGTTTTCTCGCCTCGGTGGGCCATGTCCTGACTTCCCTCGTGATCGCGGCGATCATTGCCGCTATCGGCTTGCAGTTTCGTCATGCCTTCGAAATGCAGCAGGGGCACATCGTCGGTGTCATCCTCGTCCTCACCGGTATCGGCTTCCTGGTCTGGTCGCTGACCGGGCACGGCGGTCACTCGCATGGTCACGGTGGCCACGGCCACGGTCCCGATCACAATCACTGCGACGCGCACAGCCACGACCATGACGACGAGGACGCCCCCGGCGGGCATCATCACGACCATGCTGACGACCACCCGGACGGCAAGTACGGTCATGTGCAGCCCGGCGCGACCGTGCCGGTTCGTGGCGACCGCTCCGCCGTACAGCGCTTCGCGGCCATCGCCGGTCCCTTCGGGGCGGCCGCCTCCCCCGATCTCACCATCCTCCCCGTGGCCCTCGCGGCGAGTGCGGTCGGTGTGGGTGCAGTCCTCGGAAGCCTGGTCGCCTTCACGCTCGTTACCATCGGCACGTTCGTCGTCCTGACCGTCGCCGCCACTCTGGCCGGCTATCAGGTAAAGGGCGAGTGGCTGGAGGACCACGGCAATCTGGTCACGGCGGTGGTGCTGATCGTGATCGGTATCGCTGTCTACGTCGGAATGTAGGGAGCCGGCACGGCGAGTGCATCGCCTCGTGGCGAGCGACTCATCAGACGGGGCCTCTGGCTCGAATACGCGGCGCTCCTCTGGAATGTGGTTCGGCTGTGAGATTGTGCTCGCCTCCGCCTACGCGGCTCGCTCCGTGGCCTCCGGCCGGCTTCGGCATCGACTCGGCGATCGAGATTGGCTGACGGGCACTACCAGGCCGGATCCTGGCAGCAAGAGAGCTCTCCTGCTGTTCGAACGGAAGAGGAGCAGAGGAAGGAAGATCGTCACGAAGAAAGAGAGGGCTTAGACGAAAGTACCTAGGGC
>JBOGSL010000180.1:0-2492 GCA_050695395.1 Chloroflexota bacterium
GTAGAGCACATCCAGCGCGTCCGCGGACATCTGGCCAACGTCTGGAATCGGGGCCGGAGTGCCCAGCCCGAAAAAGGTAAGGACGGCTTCGGTGAAAATGAAGCTGCCAACGTGGAAGGCCCCCTGGACGGAGAGAATGCCCCAGAGATTGCTGAGCAGGTGGCGGCGGATGATCTGGCGATGGGTGGAACCGCCCACGATGGCCGCCTCGACGAACTCGGACTGGCGCATGCGGAGAGACTCCGCGCGCGACAGTCGGGTGATGAGCGGCCAGCTATCCGTGGCCAGGAGGATCGTGACGAGGGCCAGGATTCCCACCGCGCCGAACCAGGCATCGAAGGCCTGCCCGAAGAGAGCCGCCACCAATATCACGAGAAGAAAGCCGGGCACGACCCAAACCAACTCGGTGATGCGCGTGACCACGACGTCGACCCAGCCACCAAAGTACCCGGCTGTCACGCCCAGGAAACCGCCGAGGATACTGCAGAGAATCGCACCGATGAAGCCAACGGCGACGGGCGGTCTGAGGCCGTAGAGGACCCGAGAGAACTGATCGCGGCCTAAACCATCGGTACCGAGCCAGTGCCGGGCCGAGGGCATCTCGGAGAGCCGCATGTGGAGGATGGGGAAGTACGTAGGGCTCTGGCGCGTAATCAGCGGCGCCAGGATGGCGAGCACGACCAGAATCGCCAGACCGGCAAAACTGGCTGTAGCAACTCGATTGGCCAGGAATCGCCGAATCCCCCGCCAAAGCTGCGACTCCGGCTCACTGATGACGACGTCGTCGGCCGTGTGCGGCAGAACTGAATGGTGGAGCGAACTTTCCGTATCCATGCGCCAGCGTAGCCGAAGATCGTGTTCGGGCAGTTAATTGTATTAGGAAGGCGCCCGGGCGGCACGCCGGCAGCCGAGGGAATGACGGCCGCTCAGCCGTTCTGTTGCACCCTTGGTATGTTATTCGTTAATGGAGACAAGGAGCGGTTGACAAGTCTTGCAGGAAGCCGCCCGAGTGAACCCTGGAATTGGCAAACTACGGCGAAAGGAGGAAGGAGGCCAACTGACAAGCGGGAATACACCCGCGCGGCGCGCGGCGCCGAGGTTAGTTACACGATTCGATTTCTCACATGGAGGAGAGCAGTGAGGAAACCCACTCATAAGATTCTGAACGGCCTGGTGGCGCTGGCGATGGCGCTGGCTGCCGTGGTCACGGCTCACGCCGCCACGGTGAACCACAGTTCGGCGGCTTCGCTTCCTACTTTTAGGGTAGTCAACTGGGTCTCGCCGGACCTGGCGCTGGCTTCGACGCTCGATCCGGCTCAGGTGACCGACGTTTATGCGTCCGCCGTGATCAACGACATTCAAGCCGGCCTGGTGCAGCTCAACTCTCGTACCCAGGTTCAGAAGAACCTGGCCACGAAGATCAAGCTGAGTAAGAACCACAAGTCGTACACCTTCACCATTCGCTCGGCAAAATTCTCGAACGGGGACCCGGTGACGGCGCAAGACTTCGTGTACTCGATCCGCCGCGCGTTGGCGCATAAGACCGCCTCGCCGGTCAATTACTACGACAGTCTCATCACGGGCTACGCGAAGTACACCGCCGGGACGAGCAGCAGGCTTGGCGTGAAGGCGATCAACGCGCACACCCTGCAGATCAACATCAGCAAGCCGGCGCCGTATTTCCTCGATGCACTGGCCTATGCGAACAACGACGTGCTGGACCCCAAGGTCGAGAAGGCACATAACGCCGGCACGGCGAAGAACTACATGACCGAGCATTGCGCGGCGAACGTTGGCGCAGGTCCGTTCAAGATGGTGTGTGCCGGCAAGGGCGCCGGCCCCTCGTCGTTCTACCACGGCACCCACCAATACACCCTGGTACCCAATCCGAACTACTTTGGCCCCAAGCCCAAGATCAAGCTGGAGCTGACGGTGGCCGGTACTTCCGAGACCGCCTACAACGAGTACCTGGCCGGTCAGGTCGACGCGGTTGGGGTGCCCTCCGACCACCTCAGCAAGTACTTGCACAAGAAGAATGCCCAGTTCCACGACGTGCTGACGTCGGCCATCAGCTACACCTCGCTCAACACCACCGCGCCGCCGTTCAACAATTCGAACTGCCGCAAGGCGTACGCCTACGGCATCAACCGTGTTGACATGGCCAAGGTGATCAAGTACGAGAACAGGCCGTACTACGAGATCCTGCCGAGCGCCTTCCTGGGCTACTTCAAGCCGAGTGGCGTTCCCACGGATAACATGGCGAAGGCCAAGACGCTCTTCGCCGCTTGCGGCGCGGCCGGCAAGACCGCCTTCAAGCTGGTCTACGCGGCGGGCGGCTCTGACTCCGACAAGATAGCGGACACCGAGGCTGCCACAGCGAAGGCAATCGGCTTCAACGAGACTGCCGAGCCGCTCCAGCTGAACGACTGGGACTCGGTGATCACTCAGGCGCTCTCCAAGACGGGGACGATCGCGGTGGAACAAGGCTGGAT
>JBOGSL010000181.1:0-2865 GCA_050695395.1 Chloroflexota bacterium
AACCCCAGCTCAACTGATGTTGTTGTACATAGGTAGTCAGCGCGCTGAACCACAGTCCCTGCGAGCCGGCAGCGGTGTCGCTGCCGCACGTCGGGCTCGTCGTGCACGTGCCGAACTCGCCGACGAAAACCGGCGCGGTGTACGCAGCCCCGGGCGTATCCGCAATATAGCCCCAGTGTTGTTCCCAGGCGGCGTCCAGCGATTGAGCCGTCGCGTCGTGCAGCCAGGGGCAGCCCTGCTGGCAGGTGTCCGGGCCGTAATCGTGCGCGGAGTACACGAGCTGGCTCTGCGCCGAGCTACCGTCGGCGAAGGTGAGGCTCACTGGGGCGACCGCTACTCCGAGGAGATTCGCGCCCCACCAGAATTTGTCACCCTGATACGTCTGTACACCCTCTACCATGATGAGGAGATGAGGATTGGCGGCGAGCGCGGCGTCGCCGGCCTGCTCGGCCGCCAGACGCCAGTCGGTCGACGGATTCCCGTCTCCCCAGGTTGCCTGGCCGTGAGGCTCATTGCGGAGGTCCGCCCCGATCACCACATCGCTCGAAGCGTAGCGGGCGGCCAGCGTGGCCCAGTCGTGGACAAACGAGTTCGTGGGGTAAGCCGCGTCATACCACAGGCCGTTGGGCTCGGCGCTCCAGCCGGCTTCGGAACGGTGATTATCGAGGATTACGCCCAGGCCCAACGCGCCCGCGTAGTTGATGATGCGGTCGAGAATGTCGAGGGCGTGCATGCCCTTCAGCTCCGGATTCTGAGCAAGGTGCTGCGTAACGATCGGGTTCTGTTCTACCAGCTGGTTCGAGAACGGCAGACGGATGGCGTTATACCCAAGCCGCCGAATATCTTGCAGAATCGATTGGTAGGGCTGGTACTCCAGCCCTCCGACCACGAAGTCGCTCTCCTCAGCTCCGTACCAGCTGAGAGCATTGAGCTGCACCGGAGTACCATCGGCACGTACGATCTGGTTTCCCTGGGCATGGAGCCAACTGGGCAATCTGGACAGAGCGGAAGGGACGGCGTCCTGGGGACAGGAGAGATCGCTGCCCCGGCAGACGAAAATCAGCATGGCATTCTGAACGGTGAGCGCTTCGGCAACTTCTGTCGGCGTTCGCCAAATTACCTGGTTGTCTACCCCGGCGGGTGGGAGGCCGGCGGCGACCGCGTAATGCCGATTGAGGGCGGCGAGCTGACGTAGGGCCGCGCCGGCGGCTGCGGGGTCACGGTAGAGCGAGACACTATGGTAAGCAACGGCGCACGACGATCCGCAGCTGGCCTGATAGGACGAGAGAGCGGTGGGCGGGCGAAGCGGTAGGTCGCGTCTGGAACGACGTTCCAGCCACGACTGCGCGGCGATCGAGTTCCCGGAGCTGCCGGCGAGCAGCGATGGACTCTCGACGATGGGACCGGTGCCCAGCGGCGCAGCGAAGATGGGCGGAAGGGTTCCGGATACAGAAGGTGAAGCTGGAGGCAGGCTCTTGACGAGCGCGGCAGAACGGCGCTCGAGGTACGTTCGTATCCCGACGAGCCGATTGGTGGCCAATGCCACCTCGTGAACCGGCGTCCTCGAGGTGGCCCGCAGTGTCAGCTCCAACTCGACCGGGCCGTGGCGCATCACAAGCAGAACGTCGATATGCCCGTCTCGTTCGGTTACGCACAGGGTGCTGCGTCTGAGGGCTCCGAAGGCGCACGGCCGGCCGGCGAGCCAGCCGGCGCTGGAAGCGTCCGCCTGTACCTCCGCCGCGTCGGACGGCGAAGCGTAGAGGCTCGCCATCAGCCTGAGCGAGATAAAGCCTCGCCGGGGACGGCCGAGCTGCCAGCCCGCGCGCTGCGCCAGATCGGCCAGTGAGACGATACCGGACGACGCCGAGCCGCGGAGCTGAGAGCTAGGGCGGGAGACCTGGCTCAGCCGCGCGGAGGAGGGAAATAGGCGGTGGGGCAACAGCAAGCCCGCAAGCGATACGGGAGGCGTGCCCTGCGCGCTCGTCGGCAGGGGAGCCGCCAGAAACAGCACAGCAACAGCGAGCAGACCGCGCCACCGGCGGTGAATGTCAGGCATGAGTATTCCAGTTTATGCTTAGCCGTGGACTTCACGCGGGCCGGCGTGCTCAAGCGCGGCATCCTGCTTTTCTGGTCGCTGTGGACCAGCCTGGTAGTCGTCACCAACGTGTTCGGGTTGCTCAAGGCGCTCGGCATCCTCGCCCGAAGCTTCCCCCTCAGCTCGGGCAACTACATGCTGCTGGCCCGAACCACGGGCGTCTACGGCACGCCGGCCTGGGTGGATCAGGTGCTGCTGATCTTGGTGATTTTGTGGGAGCTGGGGTGTGCCGTCTTGTTCTGGCGAGGTCTGCTTCGCTTCGCCTCGGGCAGACCGGGCCGCTGGCGCGCCGTGTACCTGGCTTTCGCCGCCTTGCTAGCGCTTTTCGCCGTCTTTATCTTGAGTGACGAGATCTTCCGCGCCTATCGCATCGAGGGGTCGCACCGCGGGATCGCCACCCTTCTGCTCGCATCATTGCTGGCGCTGCAGCTCCTGCCAGACGAGGCGCCGGCTGACGCGTGAGCTGATCGACGGCCGGACCCGAGGTAATTTCCGAGGGGCGCTGGAAGCTGATTGCCGCCTGATAATTCGGGCGGCAGCCGATGAATCGGCACCCTACGGAATGGGCCCGGCGGACGACCGGCGCTTTTCGCATGCCCGGCAGCAGAATGCGGCGAAACGTGGACACAATGACGGACGAGATCGTGGCCTCCTCTTTAACCGGCGTGACGTCCGACCGGCGTAGGGCACCGGCGCCGTTGCCTTCCGGAGCGCAGCGAGCCCTCAATTTCGCCCTGGCGGTTTCTGCGCTTCGCTGCACTGTGCGGTAC
>JBOGSL010000182.1:0-5209 GCA_050695395.1 Chloroflexota bacterium
GTATATCGGCTACTCGATGCCGACCTTCTGGCTCGGTCTGATTCTCATCTTCATCTTTGCGGTGCACTTTACCCTGCTGCCGGTAGGCCATGTTGAAAGCATCACGGTACCGGTGTTTTGGTCTCAAGGCTGGTTTAGCGCGCTCGCGCATAACCCACCCTTGATCATCGGTGACCTGACTCGTCATCTCGTCCTTCCGATGATTACCTTGCTCGTGGTAGGCGTTGCCGCCGACAGCCGCTTCATGCGAGCGTCGATGCTCGACGTGCTCCACGAGGACTATATAAGAACGGCCAAAGCCAAGGGGCTAGCGCCCTGGATTGTGATCTTTAAGCACGCTTTCCGTAACGCGGTGCTTCCGATCGTCACAAACATTGCCCTGTATCTGCCCGCTTTGGTCGGGGGCGCGGTTATCACGGAGACGATCTTCAGTTGGGACGGGCTCGGCTACCTGTTTATTTCAGAGCTGCACGCCAACGATTACCCCACGATCCAGGCGCTACTCATGATTGGAGCGCTGGCCATTCTTCTCTCCAATCTCCTGGCCGACCTGGTATACGCCTGGGTCGACCCCCGTATCCGGTACGACTAGTGAGAAAACGGCAGTGCTGACGCCAGACGAGGTCGAGCGCGGCGCGTCACGACCTCCTCCGTCCGGGTCAGACAACGAGGTAGCGGTCCGGCAGCTTGGTCAGGGGGAGCTGATCTGGTTCCGCTTCCGCAAGCATAAGCTGGCCATGATTGGCAGCATTATCCTGGCCCTCCTGGTGATCATGGCCGTCTTCGCGCCGATCATCTCGCCGGAAGTGTACCTTCATTGGAACTACCTCGACGGCAATGTCGCGCCTCGCTTCGCGTGGCCTGGAACGGCGGGTTGGAAATACCTACTTGGTACGGACGGCACGGGACATTCTTTGGTGATGTGGATCGCGTACGGAGCGAGGGTCTCGCTGGCGGTAGGCATCTTCGCGGCTCTCCTCACGACAATCGTAGGAATTGTCCTGGGCGGGATGGCAGGATTCTTCGGCGGTTGGACCGACACCATCATCATGCGGAGCACCGACATCGTTCTCACGCTGCCGTTTTTGCCACTGGTGATCCTGCTGAGCTACTACGTTAGCGGCGGAAGCTGGGTCCTGATCATTCTTATCTTTGCCGCGTTTGGCTGGCCGAGCATTGCTCGGCTGGTTCGGAGCTACGCGCTGACCCTTCGGAGGCAAGAGTTTAGTGAAGCTGCCCGGGCGGTGGGCGTGAGCAACCATCGGATTATTTTTCGCTACATCTTGCCGAACGCGATGAGTCCCATCATCGTTGCGGCCACGCTCTCCGTAGCCGACTACATCATTTCCGAGGCTGCGATAGATTTTCTGGGCGTGGGAGTGCAGCCGCCCACGGTGAGCTGGGGATTGGCATTGTCCAACGCTCAGGATTCGTTCCTCGTGGGCAATTGGTGGTGGGCTTTCTTTCCCGGCATGTTCATTCTGATCACCGTTCTGGCGGTGAACTTCCTGGGCGATGGTCTGCGCGACGCGCTCGATATTCGCAGTCATGGTCTGTAGAGGGAACAATGCTCACGCAAGACAACACCCCGGAAGCAGCCGCTGAATCGAGCGACGAAAACATGCTCGAGGTCGAGGGCCTCCGCACCTACTTCAAGACCATGGACGGCATCGTCAAGGCCGTAGACGGGGTCACGTTCAGCATTCCGCCAGCATCCAGTACTGGTATCGTGGGCGAGTCCGGCAGCGGAAAGAGTATTACAGTGATGTCTATCATGCGACTCATCGAGCAACCGGGGTGGATCGCGGATGGAAGGATCACCTTTCAGGGGAAAGACCTGACCCGCGCGTCCGAAGAGCAGATGCGCCGGATAAGGGGCGATGAGATTACCATGGTTTTCCAGGAGCCGATGACGGCCCTCAATCCCGTGTTCACGGTAGGAGATCAGGTTGCCGAGGTCATCCGCGCTCACAGGAAGATCTCTAGAAAAGCGGCTATGGCGCTCACGGTGGAGCTGCTCGGAATGGTGGGTATTCCGTCTCCCCACGAACGTATCCGGGCGTATCCCCACAACCTCAGCGGCGGCATGCGTCAGCGAGTGATGATTGCAATGGCCCTCGCCAACGATCCCAGTCTCCTTATCCTGGACGAGCCGACAACCGCGCTCGACGTGACTACCCAGGCACAAATCCTTGAGCTCATCAAGGATCTGCGGCAGAAGCTGAACACCGCCGTATTGCTCGTCACCCACGATCTCGCTGTCGTGGCCGAGACCTGTGAAGCGGTCATTGTTATGTACGGGGGAAAGATTATGGAGCAGGGGGATGCGGTTCAGGTGATCAAGCAGCCAAGCCACCCGTACACACGGGGACTACTGGCCTCGATGCCGCAGCGGGGCACAAAGGGGCAAAGGCTTAGTGTGATCGAGGGAGCGGTGGCCAATCCCCTCAATATGCCGCCCGGCTGCCCATTCGCCCCTCGCTGTCCGAACGCCATGGAGGTTTGCAAACAAATGCCGGAACTGCGCATTCTCGAAGATGGGCGGCGCGTCGCATGTTGGCTCTACGATACCGCGGGGGCGCGTGGGAATGACGGCTAGAGCAGCCGACGCAGTACGCGCAGATCGCGAGCGCGAGGTGGAACCGATCCTCGAGCTCAAGCATTTGAAGACGTACTACCCGGTATACGGCGGAGTTCTACGGCGTCGCATCGCCTGGGTGAGGGCTGTCGACGACGTCTCGTTCGCGATCCGCCCCGGGGAGACGCTTGGATTGGTGGGCGAAACCGGTTGTGGGAAGACGACAGTGGGGCGATCGATTGTCAGGCTGCTCAAGCCGCAGAGCGGCGAGGTGCGGTTCAAGAACCGCGACATTCTCGCGCTGTCCTCTCGAGAGATGAAGTATGTGCGTCGCGACTTGCAGATCATCTTCCAGGATCCCTATTCGTCGCTGAATCCGAGGATGCCGGTTGGCGACATCATCGGCGACGGCCTCAGGGTGCACGGCGTACGCAACCGCAAGGAGCGCGAGGAACGTGTCCAGCACATGTTGTCGTTGGTCGGTCTGCGGCCCGAGTACGTGCGACGCTACCCCCACGAAGTCTCCGGCGGGCAGAGGCAGCGGATCGGCATAGCGCGGGCGTTAGTGCTTCGGCCGAAGCTGGTGGTTGCCGACGAGCCGGTTTCCGCTCTTGATGTGTCCATCCAGTCGCAGGTCCTGAACCTCTTGAAGGACCTTCAGGTAGAGCTCGACCTGACCTATTTATTTATTGCCCACGATCTCAGCGTGGTGGAGTACATCAGCGATCGGATTGGCGTCATGTATCTCGGGAAGCTAGTCGAGCTGGCGGACGCGGAGGAGCTGTACAACAATCCCAGAATGCCCTACACTCAGGCCCTACTCTCGGCTATTCCAGAGCCCGACCCGACGTTGCATAAGGATCGAATCGTCCTCCAGGGAGATCTCCCCAGTCCCATCAACCCGCCGTCCGGCTGCCCTTTCCGCACACGTTGTTGGATGGCGCAGCCGATATGCGCCGAGGCGACGCCCGCCTTGCGGGAAGTGGCGCCGAGTCACTGGGCGGCCTGTCACTTTGCGGAGGAGGACCGCTGGATCGCCGGCGCGGCGGTCTAGGCATGCCGTATCGTCACGCTGAGGGGATGTCGATCGTTTCAGTCAGTAACGACCATTTTCAGGAAGGGGGTGGCGACAACTAACGGACTTGGCACGAAAGCCCTCCACACATGTTGATCGAAGGGAGAGAAGCGTGAATATTTGGCGAGTTTCCTGGTCCGTCGCGACAGTTGCTGTCCTCGCGCTGGTATCCGTGGCCGTTCCCACCGCCGGCCGCGCCGTCGGGGCGATCGCGGCTCCGTCCCGACACGTCGCGAAACAGCACACCAAGTCGTCGAGCGGGTGCAAGCCCAAGGTGAAAGCGAAGGGAACGATTGTGTGGTCGGACTCTGAGTTTCCCAGCAACATCAGTCCGTATCAGGGAAGCGGCGCCGCGAGCGGAGAAGTAGAAGCCGCCTACCTCGAGGGATTGGACACCATCAACTCGCAGGGGCGTTTCATTCCGGATCTGCTGCAGAGCTTGCCCAAGCTCTCGGGACTCACCGTTCACGCCCAGCTAAAGCACGGGATGCGCTGGTCAAACGGCCAGGAGATCACAGCCGCGGACGTCGCCTTCGGTTGGAGGATTGGGATGAGCACGCTCGAGGGTACGTCATGGTGCTCCGGGGCGTGCGACGTAATTAATAGCATCCGGACACAAGGAAAGTACGGGCTCGTGTTTCACCTGAAGCACAGGAGTCCCACTTTCATATCCAGCGCCCTCTACTACTTGCCGGTCTGGCCGCCTTCCTGGAAAGGTGGGTGGTCCAGTTGGAATGTGAAGCAGGCGGTCAAGAAACTGTTCGGCGACACCAAATACACCTTCACCAACAGCTCGTACCCTACCAATGGCGCGTACCAGGTGACCGGCTTCTTCAAAAACGACCGCATCGTCCTGAAGCCGATGAAGTACTACCACATCATGACGTGCGGCGCCGGCCTCAAGAAGCTCATTTTCGCTGCCTACAACAACAAGGACGACATGATCGCTGGCGCGGCCTCCCGCGCTACCGATATAACCACGGACTACACCTGGGATGACTTGAAGAAACTGGCGAGCTACACCCGCGTCTTCAAGACGCTCACCGGGCCCAGCTTCTACTTCGAGAAGCTCGAGTTCAACGTGGACCCCAAGTTTCAGGGCAAGATCAATCCTCTGTCGAAGGTAAAAGTGCGCCAGGCGCTGGCTCTGGCGATCGACAAGGTTGGACTGATCCGAAGCGTGATGGGCATGACCAAGAACGCGGCGCAGAACATCGTGGCCTGGGATCCGCTCATTTTGACTCGTCGCACCGCTCAGCCGTTTGCCGATAAGGCGATCACGGGACAGTGGGATCCGATTCGGCACAGGTACGTGTCGGCTACCGGTTCAGGAATGGCGCTGGCGGACGCCAAAAAGCTACTAAAGCAGGCGGGGTACCCCGGCGGAAACTTCACGGTGCAGGCGGTGACGACCAGTGACGATCCCACGAGGCAGAACGAGTTCAGCGTTCTTCAGAACAACTGGGCTCGCGTCGGCGTGAACTTCAGTGCCAAATACGTCGACTCAGGAACCTTCTTCGGCGACTGGCAGGAAGGTAGCCCGCGAAGCCGTGGAA
>JBOGSL010000183.1:0-5413 GCA_050695395.1 Chloroflexota bacterium
GGGCATGATGGTGGCCATCTTCATGATGTTTACCCTCTTCGGCGGGATCACCTTCAAGACGGTCTTTACTGGCGTCCTTACTACGCACTACAACAGCACCGTCGTCACCGTGCTCGCCCTGCTGCTCCTGGTCGGTGCCGTTGCCAAGAGCGCCCAGATACCGCTCTATACCTGGCTGCCGGATGCCATGGAGGGCCCGACGCCCGTCAGTGCGCTGATCCACGCCGCCACCATGGTCACGGCCGGGGTCTACTTGATCGCTCGCTCCTACCCGATCTATCAGCAATCGCCGACGGCGTTGTACGTGGTGGCCTTTATTGGCGGAGTCGGGACGCTCTATGCCGGCACCATGGGTCTCGCCAACAACGACATCAAACGTGTCCTGGCGTATTCAACCATGAGCCAGGTCGCGTACATGTTCGTCGGCGTGGGCGTGGCCGTGTATTCTGCCGGCATCTTCCACCTGGTGGAACACGCATTCTTCAAGGCACTCCTCTTCATGGGAGCCGGAGCGGTGATGCACGCGCTCGATGATGTGCTGGACATTCGCCTCATGGGGGGCCTCCGGAAGAAGATGCCGTTCACGTACTGGACGTTTCTCATCGGTGTCCTCGCCATCATCGGGACGCCCTTCTTTTCTGGATTCTTCAGCAAGGAAGATGTGATCGGCGCGGCTTTCGCCCGCGCCTCCAATGGGCAGCCCCTTCTCTGGATAGTGTGGGCTCTCGCCGTGATCAGCGCCGGGGTCACCGCTGCCTACATGTTCCGCTTGTTCTTTCTGGTATTCCACGGCTCGCCACGTGACGACGATCTGTACGAGCACGCCCATGACCCGGGCCTTGCCATGAAAGTCCCGATGGTGATTCTTTCGGTGCTTGCGGTCATCGGCGGTTACCTGTCGTTTCCGGGCATCTACAACGAGATGGAAGCCTGGCTCTCGCCGACTTTTCACCTCTTCCAGGTAAACGGGCCGGCGATCGCGGCGCAACCCTTCTCGCTTTTGTCGATGATCGCCACCTTGCTCCTTACCCTCGCCGGTTTTCTGGTCGCCTGGGCCATCTATTTCCGCGGCCAGCCGGCCGCGCGCCGTATTACCTCGCTAGCGCCGGCCGTGTATGAGCTGTTCCTCCACAAGTACTACGTCGATGAGCTCTACGATACGATCATCGTCCGGCCGATCAAGTTGGCCGGCCGGCTGATCGACACCTTCGTAGAGCGCATCCTGCTGGACGGGACCGTGAACCTGGTTGCGTTGGTGACGCGCGTCGGAAGCGCACGCTTACGTCAGGTGCAAAGCGGGTATGTGCGCAACTACGCGCTCTACATTTTGGGCGGGGCGGTGATCGTCGTGGCGTACTACGTCATCGGTCCGGGCGGGAGTCGCTAGTGATACCTACAGCGGTGAATCATCTCGGCTTCCCATTTCTGACCATCATTCTCTGGATTCCCGCGGCCGGGGCGGCCGGCATACTCCTCTTCCTGGAAGACGTTCGGGCCATTCGCATCACTGCTTCCGTAATCGTCGTCCTGAATTTTGTCCTGTCGATGGCCCTGCTCATCCTGTTCAAGGAGGGCACTGCCACGTCCGGTTGGGTCTTCCAATTTGCGGACAAACAGTCGTGGATCCCGACTCTAGGCATCAACTACTGGGTAGGGGTCGACGGGATCAGCGTGTTCCTGGTCGGACTGACGTGTCTGATGATGGCCATTGCAGTCCTCGCCGCCAATTTCATGATCGCCAATCGTGTGAAGGCCTTTATGGTGTTCATGCTGTTTCTCGAGACGGCGGTTCTCGGTGTCTTCGTGTCTCTGAATCTCTTCCTGTTCTACGTGTTCTGGGAGGCGATGCTTATCCCCATGTACTTCCTGCTCGGAATGTGGGGCGAGGAACACCGTCAGGCCGCGACCATGAAGTTCCTTATCTACACGATCTTTGGAAGCTTCTTGATGCTGGTGGCGATCTTCTACCTCTGGACCCAAACCGGCACGCTTGATATGGTCGGCCCGGCCGGCTTGATCGCGCATCGGGTGGGAAGCTCGGCCCAGTTCTGGCTGTTCCTGGCGTTTGGGATTGCCTTCGCCGTCAAGATGCCCATCTGGCCGTTTCATACCTGGGCGCCTGCGGCGTATCGAGAAGCCCCACTCCCGGTGGTCATCGCCCTGGCGGGGATACTGTCCAAGGCGGGAGCATTCGGCTTTCTGCGCTACTCCCTCCCGCTCTTCCCGTCGGCGGCACGCGAGCTGGCGGCGTTCGTCTCGATCCTCGCCATTGTCGGACTGCTCTATGCGGCCATTCTGGCCCTGACGCAGCGTGACATAAAGCTGATCGTGGCGTACAGCAGCATCAGCCACATGAACCTCATTGCTCTCGGCATCTTCGCGCTCAATCCGATCGGGTTCGATGGCTCCGTACTCCAGATGATCAACCACAGCATCATCATTTCCGGCCTGTTCCTGGTAGTCGCGTTTATCGGCGCTCGCACCGGCACGCGGTGGTTGCCGGCCATGGGCGGCCTCGGTATCCGGTGGCCCATGCTGATGTGGCTGTTCTTTGTGTTCGTGCTGGCCGCGCTGGACTTGCCGGGGCTCGGGTCCTTTGCCGGAGAATTTCTGATCCTCATCGGCCTCTTCCGTACAAACGGCTGGTTCGCGGCGATTGCCGCTCTGGTCGTGATTGTTGCCGCCTGGTACATGATCAGGTTCTTCCAGGACACCATGAATGGTCCGGAAACCGAGCCCGCGCCCGAGTCGGAGCCCACGGGGGGCCCTGCGCGGACCGTCTACGACTTTCCGCCGATCGGCAGATTGATACGACGGGATCTTGTGCCCCGTGAGATCGGCCTGCTGGTTCCGCTGATCTTGCTGATCCTGTATCTTGGCATCCAGCCGTTCCCCTTCACGCAGCGTCTCAACGCGACGACGAACTCCATCAACTCGTCTGTACACCACACGGTTTCATCCGCGGCGGCGGGAGGTGGCAGATGATCGGTCCGACCATCCACATTGGCATCGCCGCAGCGGACTGGGGCGGCGTCCTTCCCGAGCTGATCACCGGGGTCGGCGTGCTCCTACTGATGATGCTGGATGTCTTCGTGCAGCGACGACGCATCGAGATCACCACCGGCGCGAGCCTGGCCATCTTGATCGGCGCCTTTGCGGCGTCCTGGCATCTCTGGACCGTCGGCGCCGGGCCCGGCGGCGCTTCGGTTGTGATGCACGGCATGGTCGCCTACGACAAGTTCGGCATGTACTTCAATTACATCATCTTGCTGTCGGCGATGCTGACCGTGCTGCTCGCCCCCAGTTACATTCGCCACTCGGATTTCGATGCCGGTGAGTTCTATGCTCTGCTGCTCGCCGCGACAACCGGGATGATCGTTCTGGCGGCGGCCATGAATTTCATGGTCATCTTCCTGGGAATCGAGATCCTGTCGCTGTCCCTGTACATCCTCGCCGGCTTCGCTCGCCGGCAGGAGCGTTCTCAGGAGGCCGGCTTCAAGTACTTTTTGTTGAGCTCGTTCGCCTCGGCATTCCTGATCTATGGCATGGCGTTGATCTATGGCGCCACCGGAAGCACCTTCCTGGGCTTCATCAATGTATGTCTGCACGGTCAGTTCTGCGCGGGAGGCGCGTCCAGCAGCCCTCTTTTATTCATCGGCATTGGTCTTTTGTTGGTTGGCTTCGCATTTAAGGTGTCGATCGTGCCCTTCCACATGTGGACTCCTGATGTGTATCAGGGGGCGCCCACGCCGGTTACCGCTTTCATGTCGGTCGGGACAAAGGCCGCAGCTTTCGCCGCGATCGTTCGCGTGTTCAACCTGTCGCTCTCGAATGTTGTCTCGCACTGGTTCGGCATTATCTGGCTTCTGGCTGTTGCCTCGATGATCGTGGGCAACGGAATCGCATTGGTTCAGGGCAATATGAAGCGGCTCCTGGCCTATTCCGGAATCGCGCAGGTCGGCTACATCATGGTCGGCGTGCTTGCCAACAGCGGCCCCGGAATGGCCGCTGTGGCCTTCTATTTCCTGGCCTACACGTTCATGAATATCGGTGCCTTCATTCTCGTCAGCGTGCTCGAGAGCCACGGCCTGGTAGGTGATGATATCGAGAGCTACCGCGGTCTGTGGCATCGGAACCCCTGGCTCGCCGGGGCCACCGCCGTCTTCATGTTCTCGCTGGCCGGTTTTCCGCCGAGCGCGGGATTCTTCGCAAAGTACCTGGTTTTTCTTGCGGCTGTCCAGGATGGTCATACCGAGCTCGCCATCATCGGCGTGCTGACAAGCCTGATCTCGATCTTCTACTATTTGCGCGTTGTCTGGACGATGTTCGTGTTGCCCGAATCGGAGGCCGAGGCGGAGCGTTCCGTGACCATCTCGAGCACCGCCGACCTGGCCCTCGCGGCCTCCGTGGCCGGCACTATCGGGCTCGGAATCATTCCCACCGGCTTTCTGAACCTGGCGACACAGTCGGTAAGCGCCCTGCGCGCGTTGTTCGGCCTGCATTAGCGGAGGATTCATGGAAGAGGAGAAGTTCGACGCCATCGTCGTCGGTGCGGGCCCGGCGGGTTCGGCAGCCGCTTTGACCATGGCGCAGGCCGGCCTGAGCGTGGTGGTGTTCGAGCGCGGCGACTATCCGGGTGCCAAGAACATGATGGGTGGCGTGATCTTCCGCGAGGCAACCGAGGCGGTCTTCGGCAAGTTCTGGGAAGACGGACCGGTAGAACGCCCGGTTATAGAGCAGCGCCTATGGCTGATGGGCAAACAGTCGGTGGTGACGGCAGGTTTCCGCACGGAAGCTTTCAATAGGCCTCCCTACAATGCCTTCACCGTTCTCCGCGCCAAGCTCGATCCGTACCTGGCAAAGAAGGCAGAGGATGCAGGAGCGTACCTCATCACGGAGACCCAGGTAACCGACTACATCACCGAGAACGGGAAGATAGTGGGCGTGCGCACCGGCCGCCAAGGAGATCTGTTCGCGGACGTGGTTCTGGTGGCTGAGGGGATGAATGGCTTTGCCGCCGTGAAAGCCGGCCTGCGCAAGGATTTCACCATGGACACGGCGGCGCTGGCGGTGAAGGAGATCCATTCGTTGCCTCCTGACGTGATCAATCAGCGGTTCAACGTCCGCGAGAACGAGGGCGTCACCATCTTGCTTACCGGTGAGTTCTCGCACGAAATGATGGCGAGCGGGTTCATCTACACCAACAAGGACACGCTATCGGTGGGGATGGGGGCGATTACCAGCCACATGGTGGAAACCAAGGTCCGGCCCAATGTCTTGCTCGACGAAATGAAGGCTCACCCGGCCGTGCGGCCTCTTCTCGAGGGCTCGGAGATCAAGGAATATTCTGCCCACCTCATCCCCGAGGTGAAGTATAGCGAGCTTCCCCGTCCCTTCGGCAACGGCTATATGC
>JBOGSL010000184.1:0-6258 GCA_050695395.1 Chloroflexota bacterium
AGCTGATTCGCAGGATAATCCACGGAAATCTCAAGTAAATTATAGGAATATGTTCGATTGTTGGGAAGATGTCAAACGAAGAGCGGGAGGGGAAAGCAGGGGAAAGGATGCGCGTGGAACATCGATAGTATAGCGACGTGCAGACGGCTTGAATAGGGGTGAATTTTCGGCAGAAGGAGACGGGTAAGGAGCGCCTCATCGAACGAGGGGAACAAGGAGGCGGCGTTGATGTTAGCGGACCATCGCTAGTGAGCACTTCCGGTCGACGGATTGGCTCACGGAGTAGATCGAGTAGCTCAACAAGATGACACTCAGGGTGGCGAGCACGAGCCAGTACTGGTGGAGCAAACTATTGAATTCCAGCAACTGCGTCCCGGTGAATCCGACGAGGGAAAGCAGCGAAGGGAGCAGCACCGGCGCGCAGCACGTCATCGAGGCGGTGCCGACTAAAAGGCCTCCGATCGCTGACCCCGCGTGAGCTTGCGCCGAGAGGCGAATGGCATAGACCTGGAGGGGCACGAGCAACGCAAACAGAAGGGAGATCACGATCGCTGCGGCGATGAAGGCAGGCTCAACAAGTAGGACGGGCGCCGGCGCGAAAGTCAGCACCTGGCTGCTCCACAACTCGAGGAGCGCTACCGCGATGCATCCGAGAACTCCCGAAGCGACGCCGAGCGGTGAGCGATACGCGGCGCGGACGCCGTTCATCACTTCAGTCGTCTCACCAACCGTTGGATTGGCCCGCGCCCGCATACGGCCGCCGGCCGGTTGCGGCCGGCGTGGCAGAGCAGCGCCGTGATCATATTCGACTCGCTGTTGATGTCCGCGACGTAACTCGTGTGGCTTCCGGATTGCAGGGAGCTTTGCACTGCTTTGAACGACTTGCCGTCGATCACGCCCGGCGAGTATCCGGCGCCGGTCATGCTGTATCCGCCGGCGACGACCAGCGGAATGCCGCCCGAGGAATCATACCGATTGAAGACTTCGGTTTCGGCCGGACTGAGCTTTTGGAGTGGCTTGAAGTCGCGATCCTCGACATCCTTGCTGTCGAATCCGACGTACTTGCTGCTGTAGTTAGCGTGAAGAAGATCGAAGGTAGGGATGAGACCGAAGCCGCTCTCGCCCTGCGTGTTTGTTGATGATGTCAGGCCGGACCAGTGACCGAACTGATCCAGGGACTTGACGATCGCCCATCGCTCCGCCGCGCAGAACGGGCAATATTGGGCGCCGATAAAGAGGAGCTCCGGCTTGTTGCCGATGTGTAGAACCTGAGCGCCGGAGTGGAACTGGCCCGTTCCGGATGGAATGTTGTTGGTTTGAGGACCAAGCCCGGCGGCGACGGCTGTGGACGGGCCGGCCGCCTTCCCCTGGAGGGAGACGCCGGCCGCCACCGCGACGACCAGCGCAATCACCGCGAGTACTCCGCCCCCGTATTTCACAGCTCGGCGGCGACGTTCCTCCTGTAGTTTTGTTACTTCGACCTGCCGCTGCTTCGCCTGCTGTTCCTTCCGTCGCTCGGCTTTGCCGCCTGCCTTCGCCACGTTTCCTCCTGATCGAATTTGCCTAACTTCATCATGATATTGTCTGATGACAACGATCGTTTGTTCTGTTAGACTAATCAACAGAAAAAGTTGGGCGTTGGGGAGGATGATGTGCGCCGCGCTATCTTGGCTGTTTCGATCTCTGGACTGTTTCTTTTCTCCGCATCGCCGCTCTACGCTGCCCGCGGCCATCGCGACACGAGAGGTGACTGGCAGCAGAGGGACACCGCGGTCTACGTTGTGTCTACCCTGAACGTGGTTCGCGTTGACCATGGCCATCCGCTTGTTTCCGTGCTCCACCGGCGGATGGGTGTCACGCGTTTTGCCGTCTACGCCGATCAACTCGAGTCTGACCTGTACTTCATCGACGTCCTAGGAGAGAATGGGCGGACGGCGGGCGCATTGGCGTATCAAATGGGCTGGAAGAAACCGAGGAGCATCACCTTCTCCATCGAGCGGTTTGGTGTCCGACTGGCCCCGTGGTTCGACCGTCAGGCGTACAGGACCGACAGCAAGGACATGCTCGGCACATTCGACACCACGCGGCCCTGGTAGGCGCTGTGCCCATCGCGCTAGGAGGGCTGACCCTGCTGTACTACGATCTGCGAATCCGAAAGGAAGACCTGAGCTCGATAGAGCAGGTCTAACCTAGCCGCGAAGCGAGCTACCGATCGTCGCCGCGGTAACGCAGGCGAGAGCCGCGAGCCCTCGCGTGCCTAAACCCTCGCCCAACACAAGAAACCCCAGCAAAGCGGCGACGCCCGGCTCCAGGCTCATCATCGCCCCGAAAGCTCTCCGCGAGAGCCTCTTCAGCGCCGCGTGTTCCAGGGAGAAGGGTATCGCGCTAGAGAGCAGCGCCAGAACGAGTCCGGCAGCGAGCAGGTCCGGCTGAGCTATAAGCTTGGCAGAGGAGCCTACGCCGAACGGCAAGACCACCAGAGCGGCGACGCCCATGGCGAGGGCCAATCCCGAGCCGGCGGGAAACGCCCGGCCCACCGGCACGTTGATGAGAATGTAGCTCGCCCAGCCGGCCCCGGCGAGAAGTGCCAGGCCGACGCCGATCGGATCAAGTGCGCCGACTCCAATGGGGGCAAGCAAGATCACACCGGCGGCGGCGAACAACGCCCAGACGAGATCGAGGCGCCGGCGCGAGCCGAAGATGGCCACGCTCAGGGGACCCACGAATTCCAGGGTCACGGCAGCCCCGAGAGGCAGCCTGGCGAGCGAGAAATAGAACGCGGTGTTCATCCCGGCGATCGTCAGTCCGAATATGATGGCGGCCAGGAAGTCGGGGCGATGGTGGCCGGCCACACGCGGCCGCTCGAGTCCCAGCACCATGATTGCGCCGAGGACAATCCGAAGAGAGACAGCGCCTCCCGGACCCAGAGCCGGGAACAGCTGCTTTGCGATGGTCGCCCCGAGCTGCACCGAGACGATCGAGGCTAGCAGAATGCCCGTAGGCGGGATCGATCCCAGAACCCGCTCCACCGTGCGGCCAGAGCTGGAACCGCGACTCACGGGGACGTCGTGTGAAAGCGGAGTCACCCGTGCACGAGCGGGACCCGACCGTGGGGAGACGCTCGGCAGAAAACGGGGTCGCATCTGGCGCCGAGTACCGTGTCCTTTGTCACGGCTCGATCGTGCATCTCGAGAATGTCCACGTTCCTCCTCCGAGCCCCAGTGTATGGGGGAGATCGAGGATGCCGGGTACGTCACATCGACGAATATCGATGATTAGTGTAGTATGCAGGCATGAAGCAGGACCTTGAGCTGCCTAAACATCGCGCGACAAAGTTGTGCTGCGGAGCGAGCGGCCCTCGTCTCGGTTCGTCAGAGACCGCCGGGCTGGCAAAGAAATTCAAAGCGGTGGCAGATCCCACGCGGTTGGCGATGCTGGACGTGATCGCCCAGCAGCAGGAGCGGCTGTGCGTCTGCGACATAACGGCCCAGTTCCCCCAAAATCAGCCCACCATCAGCCACCACCTCAAGATGCTTCGCGAAGCCGGCATGATCAACACGGAGCGACGCGGAATCTGGTCGTATTTTTGGCCGACCGACGAAGGAAGGAGATTTCTCGAGGCTGTCTCGCACCTTGACTAGGAAGTTTTTTTGCCCCATTACATCGATGAAGATCGATAGGAGGATTGGACGTCAAACGCGTTCCCACGAGTTCACGAGCGGGCGGCGCCCCGAGTGGTTTGTCATGCAGTGGCCGGCCCTGGGGAAGATCGCGAAAATTTCCGCGACAGGAGGTGATCCAGTGAAAACGGACATCGCAGAGGCGGTGCGAGAGAGGTACGCCGGGGCAGCGTTACGTGTGCGAGATGGCGGCGGTTGTTGCTCCGGCTCTGAGGTCTGCTGTGCCGGTTCCCACAGCGACCAGAGCGTCTCGGTCGGGCTTTACGACGCATCGCAGATATCGGGCCTGCCAGAGGAAGCTGTTCTGGCTTCACTCGGCTGCGGAAACCCCACGGCCCTGATTGAGCTTCGGGAGGGTGAAACGGTGCTCGATCTCGGGTCCGGCGGTGGCATCGACGTCCTCCTGGCAGCCAAGCGGGTCGGACCAAAGGGATTTGTCTTCGGCCTCGATATGACCGATGAGATGCTCGAGCTCGCGCAGAGGAATAAGGAGGCGGCGCGAGCGGCGAACGTTGCGTTTCTACGAGGACGGATCGAGGACATACCCCTTCCTTCCGACTCTATTGACGTGGTGATGAGCAACTGCGTGATCAATCTGGCCGCCGATAAGTCCCTGGTTCTCAAGGAAGCCGCTCGGGTGATCAAGCCGGGTGGCCGCCTGGCTGTAGCGGACGTGATCGCCGACGGGCCGGTCCCCGACGAGCTCCGCCGTAATCTCGAGAGCTGGGTTGGCTGTGTTGCGGGGGCGCTGGATATTGACACATACCCCTCGCTGCTCCAATCTGCTCACTTCCAGGACATCTCCATCGAGATCATCCGCCGCTACACCGCGGATGAGGCTGGACTAGACACGTCCCCGCTTCCCTCCGGCTGGCAGACCGCAGACGGCCGGATCGCCAGCGCCTTCATTCGGGCCAGACAACCCTCCGACTAGCTTCCCCGGGATGACTATGTGCTTGATCCGGATGCGCGCCAAAGATCCGATCGATATGGAACGTTGACAAGCTGGAGGAGAAGCGCGATGATGTGGTCATGAACAGATAGCAACACGTCGCGTAACTGATGCAGCGGATCCAGACCGAAATTGCAACGGAGGAATGGAGAGTATGGCTACTGCGTTAACGTCAGCCACGCCCCGGACGCGCCGGTGGTTCATGGAGCAGAACGGCTTCACGGCTATCATCCTTGCCGTGGCGTCGTTTTCCTTTGTTGAGTGGGTTCTGGGCCGTGACGGTGGTTTCCTTCCCAGCATCGGCTGGGAGGTCAACCAGATCATGTTCTTGGCCTATCTGTCCGCCATATTCTTCTTCTTCCTGGGGTTGGGCTACTTCAACTACCCGATCAGTTGGCTGCTGGGCAATCAACCTTCCCGCGAGTATGCGGAGTACGAGTACGGAATCGTGGGCAGCCCCGTCAAGAAGTATTTCCGGCTGTGCCTCGATCACAAAGTCATCGGCATTCAATACTTCGTGGCCGTTATCGGCCTGTTCATGGTGGGCGGCTTCAACGCCATGCTCATCCGCACTGAACTGCTTACTCCCCATGCCAAGTTCGTCGATCCGGGCGTTTACCTGACACACGTCGGCGAGCACAGTGTCATGATGCTCCTGGTCACGAGCAGCGCCATCATCGGACCCTTTGGCAATTACTTCGTGCCCCTTATGATCGGCGCGAAGCGGATGGCATTCCCTCGAATCGAAGCACTCTCGTTCTGGCTGTTCCTGCTGTCTGCCTTCGTTCTCCTCAGCGGCTATTTGTTCGGCGGTTTCCCCACCGGCTGGACGGGGTACGCCCCGCTGGCCGACGAAGCACATGCCGGCATGAATTCCTACATCGTTACATTTGCCCTGGTCGGCGCCAGCATGTCGGTTTCCGGCATTAACCTTATCGCCACGGTGCTGATGATGCGCGCTCCCGGCATGACCTGGAGTCGGATGACGGTCACCGTCTGGAGCGTGATCGTTGGATCGATCCTCGCGTGGCTGGCCGCTCCGATCTTGATTGCCGTCCTTACCATGGTTGCCATTGACCGTTCCTTCCTGACCGGGTTCTTCATCCCGTTACAGGGAGGCAGCGCCTTTTTGTACGAGAACATTTTCTGGACGTTCGGTCACCCGGAGGTGTACATTCTCGCGGTTCCCGCCATGGGTATCGTTCTCGATATTGTCGCGGTCTTCGCTCGCCGTGCTATCTGGGGTTACACGGCAGCCGTGACCTCCATGTTCGGGATTGGTCTGCTTAGCTGGTTTGTCTGGCAGCACCACCTGTTCGTGAGCGGGCTCACACCGGGTCTCAGGCCCTTCTTCATGTTCACCACCGAGATGATCTCGTTCCCGACCGGCATCATCTTTCTCGCCGGATTGGGAACTCTGTGGGGCGCCAGAATACAGTTCACCACCGCCATGCTTTTCGCCCTGGCCTGGTTCCCGAACTTCCTGCTTGGTGGCTTCAGCGGCATCTTCCTCTCGGACGTGCCTGCCGACGTGCAGCTACACGGAAGCTATTTTGTGCAGGCACACTTCCACTTTGTGTTGATGGGCGCCACCTTCTTCGCTGTCTTCGCGGCTGCCTACTACTG
>JBOGSL010000185.1:0-2543 GCA_050695395.1 Chloroflexota bacterium
GCCAGGAGCAGCTCGAGAAGACCTTCCGCACCAACATCTTCGCCTACTTTTATATGGTCAAGGCCGCGCTTCCTCACCTCGGCCGCGGCAGCGCCATTGTGAACACCACCTCGGTCACCGCTTATAACGGCAGCCCTGACTTGCTGGACTACTCGGCTACCAAGGGAGCGATTCTAGCGTTCACGCGATCGCTGGCCCTCAACCTGGTGAAGCAGGGCATTCGGGTCAATGCAGTGGCCCCGGGTCCCATCTGGACGCCTCTGATCCCCTCCTCCTACCCGCCCGATCATGTGGAGAACTTCGGCCGGGACACGCCGATGGGTCACGCCGGCCAGCCAAACCAGGTCGCCCCCAGCTACGTCTTCCTCGCGTCGGATCAAGACTCCTCATACATGACCGGCCAGGTGCTGCACCCCGACGGCGGCGAATCGACCTGTAGTTAGATGGCGCGAACCAAAAGAAAGAGACGGGAGGAGATTGTCGGGCTGGGGCGAGAGCGCTTCGGCTTCGAGGAGTTGCACCCCGGTCAGCTCGAAGCCATCGAAGCCGTCCTCGACGGCCAGGACACACTTGCCATTATGCCGACCGGGGCCGGCAAATCGGCGATCTACCAGATCGCGGATCTGATGCTTGACGGGCCTACCGTGATCATCTCACCGCTTATCGCCCTTCAGCACGACCAGGCGGAGGCAATCGAGGCAAACGATCTGGGCGAGGCAGCGGAAGTGAACTCTGCGGCCGGCAAGGCGGCTCGAAAAGAGGCTTTCGCCGAGCTGGCCGAGCACGAACTGGAGTTCCTCTTCATCGCTCCGGAGCAATTCAACAATCCGAAGGTGCTGGAGCGGCTGCGCGCGGCAAAGCCAAGTCTGGTGGTGGTGGATGAGGCGCATGCGGTCAGTGAATGGGGACATGACTTCCGGCCGGAGTACCTGCGGGTGGGCGCGGTGACAGAGGCGATAGGCCGTCCTCCCATCCTGGCTCTCACCGCGACGGCCTCGCCGCTGATTCGCGACGATGTTCTCCGGCACCTGCATATGAAAGACCCCAAGGTCATCTCGTCGGGCTTTGATCGCCCCAACATCTTCCTTTCGGTCGAGAAGTTTCAGGACGAGAGCGCCAAGCGAGAGGCCGTTTTCGATCGAGTGACCGCGGCGGAGAAGCCGGGTATCGTCTACGCGGCCACTCACCGGCATGTGGAGGAACTTGCCGAAAATCTGCGAAAGACGGGTGCGAAGGTAGGCGCTTATCATGGGGGCCTCTCTTCCGGGGAGCGGACGGCGACGCAGGACGCCTTCATGAACGATGACCTCGAAGTCATCGTGGCGACAAACGCTTTCGGCCTGGGCATCGACAAGCGGAACGTCCGCTTCGTGTATCACTACGACGTGAGCGACTCGCTCGATTCCTACTATCAGGAAATCGGCCGGGCGGGGCGGGATGAGGAGCCTGCCGAAGCCGTCCTGTTCTATCGGGGCGAGGACCTGGGCCTGCGCCACTTCTTCGCGGGGATCGGCAAGGTGGACGTCGAACAGGTAGAGAAGGTGGAAGAGGCTATCGATCGGCACGAAGAGCCGCTGGATTTGAAAGAGCTGCACGAGGCAACCGGTCTCTCAAAGGCGAAAGTGGTGAGCGCGGTGACCAACCTAGAAGAAGTGGGCGCCGTCGAAACGCTGGCCACTGGGGAGATCGTCGCGGATGAGACCCCAGAGAGCCGGCACGATCTGGCCGAGGAAGCGGTGGAAATCGAGGAGCGTCATCGAGAGCTCGAGCAGTCGCGTTTGGAGATGATGCGGGGCTACGCCGAAGTCTACGATTGCCGTCGTGGCTACCTGCTCAACTACTTTGGTGAGCCCCTGGCCGAGCCCTGCGGGTTCTGCGACAACTGTCGTGCGGGGATCACCGTGGCCGAAGACACCTCCCGCCAGCCATTCCCGCTGAACAGCCGCGTCAGCCACGCAGTGTGGGGTGAGGGCCAAGTTCAGCGCTACGAAGGCGACACCATGACCGTCGCGTTTGATGAGGTGGGGTACAAGACGCTGGATGTGGATTTTGTGGTTGAGTCAGGGGCGCTGAAGGGGGAGGGGGAAGACACGCCGGGACCGTTGCGCCACCCCTATCGCGCTCGGTAGCGCGCTGTTGCCCAGGCGTCCTGCCCACCCGAGCGGGGCACGCGGACGGTGACATTCACTCCGCCCTCACCGGAGATCAGGCGAACCCGGGCTATAGCGAAGCTGGCATCTTCGCCGGACGCGTCGCCCGCATCGAAACTCGATGCGGACTTCGCCGACGCCGCACTGCTGCCCGCGGCCCCCTGACTCAAGTTAGGGGACCTCATCGTGTGCAATCTCAGTAGCGATAGCGCCTTCAACACCCTTACCGTGGGCCAGGTCCTCGCCATCGACAACGCGGCCCTGGGTGGCGGCTCTACCGTCGACGGCATCACCGATCTCGACGACATCGCGGCGCAGCTCGGCGTTTCGTCCCAGCAAGGAATCTACGTCAGCCCCTGAGCGTCTGGACCTCGTCACCGGCCCCTACGCCTA
>JBOGSL010000186.1:0-2255 GCA_050695395.1 Chloroflexota bacterium
GCGCGGGGGGTGCGGCAAAGGCCGCACCCCCCCCTTTAGCCCGTGCGGGCACAGGAGCCGGAATTACGTGCCCTGCCCCTCCGGACCAGCCGTGATGTCGTAGGTGTCGTCCACGCCACCAATACGGCATTTCGTGACGGGCTTGCCAATTCGGGGGTCTTCTGTCGCTAGCTCCGCGGCCTCTTAGGCGTGGCTCATAACATTCACCACTACTCCGTTTGGATCTTCCACGAAGAACCGTCGCACTCCCCACGGTTCGGTCGTGAGCGGGTACACGATCGGCGCGCCACGACGTTGCGCCTCCGCGTACACCGAATCCACGTCGCCTACCTCTATCGACATGTTCGGATTGACGGGCGCTGTCGCATCCCGCGACATGATCGTCACCTGGGCGGTGGGGTTGGTGGTCGACCCGAATGTCATCACCCACTCCAGGTCCATCTGGACCTCCATACCCATCAGGCCAACGTAAAAGTCCTTGCTTTCCTCGAACCGCTCCGACGTGATGTCGGGCATCGCCCTTCGGATCCACATCTCGCCCTCCCTGTCCAAACTATTCCTGCAGAAACGAGGACTGCACCACGCAGAACTCATTTCCGTCAGGATCCGCCAGCACGATGAAGTCGTCATCCTCCTCGTACTCCCATTCCGGCCGCGTGGCGCCCAGGCCCTCGAGCCGCTCCGCTTCAGCCTCTCTGGCCGTAGCGTAGAGATCAAGGTGAAGCCGGTTGCGGCTGATCTTTGGCTCCGTCGTCAACTGGAGCGAGAGATTCGACCAGCGTCGATTCGGATCGGCGAGAACCGCAAAGTCGGAGTCGGCATTGCGGACCTGGTAGCCCAGAGCAGCGGTCCAGAAGGCGATGCCCTTCTGGAGATCGCGAGTATTGATGACGGTTGACCCGATGTAGAGCCCCACGAATCACCTCCAGCCATCAGTCTAGTCGGCCGTCATCCCGACTTCCGGTGAAAGAGCGTCTGCAAGCGTACGAGCCGGCCCTCGCGCTTGCGGGCGTGACCCGGAACCTGCCGCTTCCGCATGTAACCACGCGGCCCTTGCCGGCGTTACAGATACGATCGCGCTTTTTCGGCGTGAGTTTTTATTGTCCAACCATCCACATATCGGCGCTCATAAGGAAGCGAAATGAAATTTCGGCTCGTCGCAGTACTCGCCATCTTGCTGCCCAGCTCTCTGTTCGCCTACGGCTCCCTGGGCGCCGTCGCCGCCCCCTCCGCTGCTCCGGCTCGCTGCCAGAACACCCAGCTCTTGTACAGCCGCGTGATGAACAGCGCCGGCGCGGGCCATGTGGGAGTGATGTATCGAGTGCACAACCAGGCACCAGCCGCGTGCACCCTCTACGGCTATCCCGGCGCCGAGCTACTCGATCGCCAGTTCCACTCGCTGCCCACGACCGTCCAGCGCGGCGCCGGCTATCTTACGGGCCGAAGGTACGAGCACCTCGTCACGCTTTCGGGCAGCAACAACGGCTACTTCGCGATCGAGTGGGTTCACTTCCCCACCCCCGGGCAGACCTGCCCCAAGGCGCCCTACATCATGATCACCGCGCCCGGTAACAGACTGCCCACCGTGACGTACGCCCGCGCCGAGGGCGGTCCCATCGATGCCTGCGGCGGCATTCTTCACGTCAGTCCCATCCAGCCCAAGCGGTTTTCGTTTTGAAGTGACAAACGCCGCCGATAAGCCTATACTTTGAGCAGCATTCAAAGTATAGGAGCGTGATATGGTTGGTTTACTGAGGGCCTTCTATCGCCTTTCCAGCGGCTACTGGTCCTACCGAGCCGTCAAGCGGGGCGACGTGCCTCAACGCATGATGCGGAAGGGCGCCTATCGCGCCTCCGGGCGAATCATCCGAAAACTCTTTCGATAGATCAACGCGCTCCTCGGGTTCAACACCGTGGCCCTGCATCTCGGAGCCGACCCGCCTTCCTCCTGCTCTCGCCGGGACATCAGATGCGCGGTGCGGTATCATCAGGTGAGATGAGGACGAGGGGCGCCCGGCGAAAATGCGAACGACGTTAGACATCGAAGACGATGTGCTCTTGGCGGCACGAGAAATTGCGCGGCAGCAGCGTGTGCCAATGGGGAAGGTTCTTTCGGACCTGGCGCGTGAGGCCCTTACCAGGGAGAACGAACTGGAGTCTCGCAACGGAGTGCCACTTTTTCCGACGCGAGGAGAAGGTGGGCTGGTCACGCTGGAGCTGGTAAATAGGTTGCGCGACGAGGCTCCTTGACCTAT
>JBOGSL010000187.1:0-10919 GCA_050695395.1 Chloroflexota bacterium
CACCATTCGAATCCTCGCACCGGTACCGGGCAAGCCGGTCGTGGGCATCGAGGTGCCAAATATTTCAACATCGACCGTCACGCTTCGTGACCTTCTGGACAGCGAGCAGTTTAAAGCCAATACCGGCGCCCTGAAGGTTGCGCTCGGCAAGGACGTTACGGGTACGCCAGAGGTCATCGATCTTGCCCGGATGCCGCATCTTCTCATCGCCGGGGCCACCGGATCAGGGAAAAGCGTGTGCATCAACGCGCTCATCAGCTGTCTTCTCTACGGCAACACGCCGGAGCGATTGCGCTTGCTGCTGATCGATCCGAAGATGGTCGAGCTCACCGTGTTCAACGGCATACCGCACCTCCTGAGCCCGGTGGTCACGCAGATGGACAAAGTCGTGGGCGTGCTGCAGTGGGCGCTACGCGAGATGGAGCGACGCTACCACCTCTTCTCCGAACTTTCGGTGCGCAATATCCAGCGCTACAACGAGAAATCGCAATCGGCCGGCGTCAAGCCGCTTCCTTACATGGTGATCATTGTCGACGAGCTGGCAGACCTGATGATGGTGTCGCCGGACGAGGTTGAAGACGCGATCTGCCGCCTTGCCCAGCTTGCTCGGGCCGCCGGCATCCACCTCGTGATTGCGACGCAACGCCCCTCGGTCGACGTGATCACCGGCTTGATCAAGGCGAACTTTACGGCTCGTATTGCCTTCGCGATGACGAGCCAGGTCGACTCGCGAACCGTCCTGGACGCCGCCGGAGCGGAGAAGCTACTGGGGCGAGGCGACATGCTCTATCAGCCGCCCGACGGTCCCAGAGCCATCCGTTTGCAAGGAGCCTTTTTAGCCGACCGAGAGATCGAGCAGCTCGTGGAGTTCTGGCAACGAAGCCCGCTGCAGCGCGAATCGGTTCGCGTCCCGGCGGAGGAATTCGCCGCGGCCGAGAAAGCTGCTGCGGCGCAGGAGGACGATCTGCTGGACGAAGCCATAAGCGTGGTGCGCGAGCATCACCACGCGTCGGCCTCACTGCTCCAGCGGCGACTGCGTATCGGCTACGCCCGCGCCGCCCGCCTCATGGATCAACTAGAAGCAAAGCACATTGTGGGACCGAGCGACGGCGGCAAGCAGCGTCAGGTTCTCGACGACAACGCTTGACGCCTACGCCTCGTCTTCTTCGCCGTAGAGCCTCTCGTACTCCTCGTAGCTGAGGATGACAACCGGCTTGTCCTTGTACAGCGCCACCTGCGGCGTACCGGTAGCCACAGCATGCTCCAGTGCATCCTTCAGCGCTATCGTCACTTCGATCTTCACCGTCGACCCTCCCCCGTGGGCCGGAGCACGACGTAAGCCGGCGCTCTTCGTTCCAGACCCTCTTTCTTTTGCCAAGCCTCACCCCCCGGCGACGCTCGACCGTCGCCTCTCCAGGCGCTCACATTATACGCCCGTTTCGCCCCAAAGTGTGCGCCAAAAGGCGACATTCATAGATTCCTCGCGGCTTTTCGCGTCGTGAAGTCACTACAATAAGCCGACTTAAGGAGATCGACTGCGTGTTCAATCCCATCACCGCGCTCTTTCACCAGATCAGCACGGGCGATGTGGTGCTTGTGCTTGCGATCGTCCTGCTCGGCGCCTGGCTCCTCTACCAGGTTGGCCGGGCCCTCGGCATCGGATGGTGGGGTCGTCTCGATCGGTACGCACGATTCATGGGTCAGATCGGCATCGTCCTGGGGATGGAGCAAGCCTACGAGTTGACTCGCGGCCGTATACCGCACGAGACCGACGCGGCCCTGCTCAATGCCTATCGATTGCTGGACTTCGAGTGGACGCATGGGATGTTCATCGAGCAGCGGCTGGAGCACTTCTTTCTCCAGTTCCAGTCCCTGATGACGGCGGTCGATCTGTTCTACATCATCGGCCACGTCGGGATGACCATCGGCGCTTTGGTGTGGCTCTATGTCTGGCGTCGTCAGCGCTTCGGCTTCATGCGCAACATGCTCATGATCAGCACCGCCATCGCCCTGGTGGCCTTCTACCTCTATCCGACCGCTCCGCCCCGCCTACTCTGGAATTACGGCTTCGTGGATCCGCTGCAGCTGCACCATCTCGTCGGTGCGGGAGGCGCGCAGCCCGGCTCGTATACCTATGATCCGTACGCCGCGATGCCGAGCTTGCATGTTGCCTACGCCCTGGTCGCCACATGGAGCCTGGTGCGTGCGCAGTCAAGCCGGTGGGTGCAAGGACTTACTCTCGTGTACCCGGTGGCCATGGCAGCCGTTGTCCTTATTTCCGCCAACCACTGGGTCCTCGACGTTTTTGGCGCTGTCGCCACGGTCGGCATCGCGCGGGTCATTCTCTTCGGCATGGAGCAAGGCTTCCCGCGTCTGACGAACCTGTTCCAGGGCGCGACCTCTAGTCCACCGGGTGCAGGAGCATCGTGACGAGCCCTGGATTACCGGTTTCACAGCTTAAGCCTCTGGCTGCGGCCCGAGTTGATTTGTCAATTGTTGTTCCCGTTTTCGAGGAAGCGGAAAGCATCCCCGAGTTGCACCGCCAACTCGACCAGGCCATCAGCACGCTTGATAGATCGGTCGAAATCATCTTTGTGGACGACGGAAGCAGAGACGCGACTCTCGATGCCCTGCAAAGTGTCTTCGAACAGGACGGACGGGTACGGGTCATCAGCCTGCGCCGCAACTTCGGCAAGATGTCTGCGCTCTTGGCGGGGTTTGCTGAGGTGCGGGGCGAGCTCGTTGCCACGCTCGACGGGGACCTCCAAGATGACCCATCCGAGCTTCCGCGCTTTCTGGAGGCCATAGACGGAGGTATGGATCTGGTTTCTGGTTGGAAGCGAGTGCGCCATGATCCGATCACGAAGACGTTACCGTCGCGCCTCTTCAATCTCACGGTCCGCCGCACCACCGGAATCCCTCTGCATGACTTCAATTGCGGCTTCAAGGTGTATCGCCGCCAGGTGCTGGAGGAGGTGAAGCTCTACGGCGAGATGCACCGCTTCATTCCCGTCATCGCGCAGCGTAAGGGCTTTCGAATCGGCGAGCTCGAGGTGCAGCATCACCCACGGCGATTCGGTCGCTCCAAATTCGGCGCCAGCCGGATGATCAAGGGTTTTCTGGATTTCGCGAAAGTGATGTTTCTCACCCGCTACATGCAGCGCCCGCTGCAGCTTTTCGGCGTGCTAGGTATGATCCTCGCGCTCCTGGGCGGGGTCGGCTTCGTGTACCTTCTCATCCTCAAACTTTTGGGACAGTCCGTCTTTCAAGCTCACGGCCCGCTGCTACTCCTGTCGAGCGTCCTGGTAGTTAGCGGCATTCAGCTGTTTGTCTTGGGCCTGATGGGCAAGATGCTGCGCCACCAATCGTTCGAGCCACGCGAGGAATACAGCGTACGCCGGCACCTCAACCACGAGCGAGAAGACTAACCCTCAGAGGGGCCATTCCTTCGGAACGAACAACTCCTGAAACTGGTGAGTGGCGAACGAATCGGTCATGCCGGCAATATAGTCCGCTACCCGCCGATCTATGCCTTCGTCACGAGGATCTTGCTGGTACTCGGCCGGCATCGCCTCCGGATGTCCGCGAAAATAGCGAAAGAGCTCGGAAACAACGTGCTGAGCCCGCTCGTCCTCCCGCTTGACGATGGGCGAGGTGTAGACGTGCTCGAAAAGGTAGTCACGAAGCTCGTTGAGGGCGTCCAGAATGGCGGGCCCGACCTTCACTTCGGGCACGTCCTCGCGGGCCACGATGTCGCACACCACCGTGTCGATGCGTTCTGAGCGGCTCGACCCCAGCACCCGCACTGCCACCTTCGGAAGATCGGATTCCTGGATGATTCCGGCTCGCAGCGCGTCATCCGTATCGTGGTTGATGTAGGCCACCGCGTCGGCTATCTTCACCACTTCCGCCTCTAATGTGGTCGAGGGTGCCACGGCGACGCCGATGAGGTTGCTGCGAGGCTTGCGGTGGGTGCGCACGCCCTCGAGGACCTCGTGCGTCAGGTTGAGACCGGCACCGCCCTTCTCCAGTAATCTGACAACCCGAAGGCTCTGCTCATCATGCCGGTAGCCGACCCCCAGCAGATGATCAAGCGCTGTTTGTCCAGAGTGCCCGAACGGGGCGTGGCCAAGATCGTGGGACAGCGCGATTGCTTCGGCGAGGTCTTCATTGAGTCGAAGTGCGCGCGCGATCACGCGCGCCACCTGGGAAACTTCCAGAGCGTGGCTCAGGCGAGTAGCGTAGTGGTCTCCCGCCGGCGCGATGAAGACCTGCGTCTTCCCACGCAGCCGCCGGAACGCGTTGGTATGGATGATTCGATCGCGATCGCGCTGGTAGCAGGTCCGCACCGGCGATTCGGGTTCGGGCCTTTCACGTCCGGCACTCGAAGCACTGTGAGATGCCCACGGCGCCAGCTCTCTCTCCTCGACCCGCTCGAGGCGCTCGCGCACTCGGTCGATCGAGGAAGGCGCTGTCACTCTTAAAACTCGGCGCTGCCCGGGGCGCGCGGGAACGGAATGACGTCGCGAATATTCTGCATGCCTGTAATGAAGCGGACCGTGCGCTCCAGACCCAATCCAAAGCCCGAGTGTGGCACCGTGCCGTACTTGCGGAGATCGAGATACCACCAGTATTCGTCCGGATCGATGCCCATACCTTTCATCCGCTCGAGCAGCACGTCATACCGCTCTTCACGCTGACTCCCGCCGATGATCTCGCCCACTTCGGGCGCAAGCACATCCATAGCCGCGACCGTTTTCCCATCCCGGTTGAGCCTCATGTAGAAGGCTTTGATGGAGGTCGGGTAGTCGGTCACAATTACTGGACGGCCGAACTCGGTTTCGCTGAGATACCGTTCGTGCTCGGCTTGCAAATCCTTCCCCCAGGCAGGCGGGAACTCGAATGACTTCCCGGACTGCTGCAGGAGCTCGATCGCCTCTGTGTAGGTGACGCGCGCGAAGGTGCTTTCCACGATACGCTGGAGTCGCTCGATGACCCCCGACTGCACACGCTCATCGAAGAAGGCCATGTCCTCGGGACAATTTCGCAGCACATCCGAGAAAATCGTCTTCAAGAACTCCTCGGCCACGTCCCCCAGACTGCTGAGATCGCAGAAGGCGATCTCGGGCTCGACCATCCAGAACTCGGCTAGATGGCGGGCGGTGTTCGAGTTCTCGGCCCGAAATGTGGGGCCAAACGTGTAGACGCTGCCGAGCGCCGTGGCCATCATCTCGGCCTCGAGTTGGCCGCTTACCGCCAGATACGTTGGTTTGCCGAAGAGATCCTGCGAGAAGTCGACCAGGCCTTCCTGGCGGGACAACTGGTTGAGATCCAGCGACGTCACTTGAAACATCTCGCCGGCGCCCTCGGCATCCGTTCCGGTGATGATAGGCGTCTGGACGTAGAGATAGCCGCGTTCCTGGAAGTACGCGTGAATAGAACGGCAAACTTCGTTTCGCACTCTCGCCACGGCTCCGAAGGTATTCGTTCGGTGGCGCAGATGGGACTGCGAGCGAAGGTACTCGAAGGAGTGGCGTTTCTTAGCCAGCGGATACTCCTCGGCAGAGCCGATCACCTCTACCTCGCTTGCCCGCAGCTCGGTGGCCTGGCCGGCGGCGGGCGACGCGATTACCTCTCCTCGCACGACGACACTCGCGCCTGTGGTTACCGCTGACATGACGCTCTGTGCCGCGGCCGCATCTGGAACTACCACCTGCAGGTTTTTCAGGCTCGATCCATCATTGATCTCGACAAACGTGACGCCGGACTTCGACTCTCGCTTGGTTCGAACCCAGCCCTCCACCTGCGCGTGTAATCCCACGCTCTCCGGCGCCAGCGCCACGCGCACTCTCACGGGTAATACCTGGGTCGAGGTAGCCAGAACAAATCCCTCCCGTCCCAACAGTTTAGCCGCACGCCATCCAGGGACTGAGGCGCTCGCGATGCGACGAGATGGTGGGCCGCGGGCCCCCGCTAGGCAGCCTGTCTTGCACGCTGACATATAAGGCCATGGCGAACGGACAAGACGGCCGGCGCTTCGCGACCGACCGCGCTACAGGTGTCGCTACCTCGACAATCGCTCAGGCCCGCGAACGGCAACTCCAGAAGTACCGGCGGTGCCTAGCCTCGGCGCGGGTGAAGCCTTCTGGTTGCGCTACTATCCGGCTTGGAGGAAGTACATCTCGACCACCGCGTCGAGGAGGTCGTGTGTCATGCGCGGCGGGACCTCGATGTAGTGAGCCAGAGAAACCAGTTGGTCCAGCAAATCTCGCGGATGCACCCCGCGGAACGGGCGATTGCAGGCGGTGTAGTGCTGGTTGACAAGGTAGTCGAAGCCATCCTGATCGAACGGCACAGCATACGACTTGCACGCATTCTCGAAGATTTGTTGGAACATGTCGCGGTCGGGATCGCGGGCGGCCACCTTATATTTCACGCGTCGCAGAAACGCCTCGTCCATGAGGCTGCCGGGATCGAGGTTGGATGAGAAGACCAGCAGCTCGTCGAAGGGCACCTCGAGCTTCCGGCCGGTCTCCAGTTTGAGGAAATCCACCCGCATCTCCAGCGGGACGATCCAGCGGTTGAGCAGCTCAGAGGGGGCCATGCGCTGCCGGCCAAAGTCGTCGATCAGGAACATGCCGGTGTTGGCTTTCATCTGATACGGGGCCTCGTAGGTGCGGCGTGAGGCGCTGTATGACAGGTCGAGGCTCTCCATGCGAAGCTCGCCGCCCACGACCACGGTGGGTCGTCGCACCCGAATCCACCGCGGATCGAGTGAGGAATCCTGCTCGCCCGAGCGCACATGAGAGACCGGATCGTAGAACTCTATGATGCTTCCTTCAGCCTCGATGGCGTAGGGGACATAGACGTCATCGCCCATTGCTCGCGTGATGCGGGTAGCCAGCGCGGATTTTCCGTTTCCGGCTGCTCCGTAGAAGAAGAGAGACTGGCCCGCGTTTACTGCCGGACCGATGGCATTCATGATGTCCTGGTGGAGCACGAGATCCGAAAACGCCGCCTCAATGTTCCGCCTGGTAATCACCACATCGCGAACGCTCTGATCGTGAACTGAGGTGATGTAGTCCTGTAGCGTCACTGGCGCGGGGCCGTCGTACATGTTGCGGTCGAAGGCAGAACGAGCCCGATGCTCTCCATCCGACGTGAGAACATAGATGTAGTGTCGCTCGCCCACTCCCCTTGAACCCGTTACATGCGTGAGATGAAGCCGGCGGAGCTCGCTGAGGATTTTGAGGCAGATGACGAAGGGTATGCAGACCTTGTCCGAGAGGTCACCGGCGGTTTGAGGACCACCCATAAAGAGACGCTTGATGAGCAAGTCGCCTACCATCGCCTCCGATAGACCCGTTTCCTCAAGTGTCTCCGGAGTTCGTGGCTCGAATCCCGATTCCGTGGCCAGTGCCAACGCCATGAATATCCCCCCTCGGTCCTGCTTTGGGACAGACACACCATACGGTCCCTGGAGGGTGTAAACAATGTACCTAGGTCGGGGGCAGAAGGGGGCGCAAGGTCACGTAGGGGGAGCCGATAGACGAGGAGGCGCGGACTTCCGCCCGCGCCTCTACTGGCTGCGGGACTAGGATTCGAACCTAGACTAACTGATCCAGAATCAGCCGTCCTACCGTTAGACGATCCCGCACCGCGCCACCACAAAGGTACAAACTATTAGCGGCGATTGGCAACCCCGCTCCGCCCCACTCGCGTCGGATCTGAGTCCTCGACAGCGCTGAGAACCACTCGATGGACAGGCCCCGACGCCGTCGCCGTTTACGCGGCCTTCGGCTCGGCCGTCTCGTGTAGTCTTTCTACGGTGATGCGGTCGGGCGCGAAGCCGAGCACCTCGTACACCCTACACAGTTCCTGAGCTTCGTCGCGGTCCTCGACCGTGTGCACGGTCAGGTCCCGCCCTCTATCTCGTATCCGAACTGCCCACACGTTGCACTGCCTCCGGATCAGGTGGTTGCAACATCGGGGCCACCGGATCTCGGGAAATGGGCTTAAACGGAAACCGGCTGCACCGCACCGGGCACGGGAAAACGCTCCGTGAGCTTTTCAACTCCCGCTCGAATCTCGGCCGCTAACCGATCGTCTTCAGGCGCCTGCAGTCGCTGCACGATCCAATCGCCTATCTGACGCATCTCTTGCCGGCGCATTCCTCTCGTGGTCGAAGCGGGTGTACCGAGGCGCAATCCACTCGTGTGCACCGAGCTACGGGTGTCGAAGGGTACCAGGTTCTTGTTCGCCACCAAGCCGACTGACTCCAGCGCTTCCTGTGCTTGCCGGCCGGTCAACTCCCTGTCCAGGAAGCTCACCACCATCAAATGGTTTTCTGTACCGCCTGACACGAGATGAAAGCCGTGCTCCTGGAGGCAGTCCGCTAGCGCAACGGCATTATCGATGACCTGGCGGGCGTACTCCTTGAAGCTCGGCTGCAGCGCCTCATGGAATGCCACAGCCTTAGCAAGAATGACATTCATAAAGGGGCCGCCCTGCACATAGGGGAATACCGCGGAGTCAACCTTCTTGGCCAGGGCCTCGGTGCACAGGATGAGCCCACCGCGCGGGCCGCGGAGGGTTTTATGGGTAGTCGAGGTCACGATATCCGCGAAGGGCACCGGGTTGTCGTGCACTCCGCCGGCGATTAAGCCGGCGACGTGGGCCATATCGAACATGAACAAAGCCCCGACCGAATCGGCGACAGCGCGGATTCGCGGAAAGTCGAACTGGCGGGGATAAGCACTGGCGCCGGCCACGATCAATTTCGGCCGCAATTCGCGGGCTTTCGCCTCCAGCGCTTCGTAGTCAATCTGTTCAGACTCCCGGTTCACCCCGTACGACGAGAAGTCATACAACTTTCCCGAAAAGTTGAACGAGCCGCCATGAGTGAGATGGCCGCCGTGGTTGAGGTCCATGGCAAGCACGCGATCGCCCGGGTCCAGGACCGAAGCATAGGCCGCCATGTTGGCCATGGCGCCGGCGTGAGGCTGCACGCTTGCGTGATCGGCGCCGAAGAGCTCAAGGACTCTGTCGCGCGCCAGGATCTCGGCATCATCAACAACTTGGCATCCGCCGTAATAGCGCTTGCCCGGCTTCCCCTCCGCATATTTATCGGTCAGGATGGAGCCCGTTGCTTCCATGACGGCCGGGCTGGCGTGGTTCTCGGAGGCGATCAGAACAATGTTGTCGGACTGACGCCGGCGCTCCCGAAGTACGATCTCGTACGAGTCGGGGTCCTCTTGCGATAAGACGCTCATCGGTTCACTCTATCACGCGCATTTGGGCGAGGCAGTCAAGCAACTGAGCTTCCTCGCTCGGCTGAACCGTGCGTAAATCGAGCAGGACGCGTCCGTGCTGAGTGCGCGCTACGATGGCCGGACTATGCGAACGCAGTGCGGCGGCAGTGAAGCGACGTGGCAGCACCAGATGTGTCGTCGCCATGGTCTCAGTCGGGAGCGAGCCGCCTCCAACGGTCGATTCTCCAGGTTCCAATCGCAGCTGGATGTCGCGTTGCGCAGCTCGCTCCCGAAACATCACCGCCCGTCGCTCGATCTGATCCGCTGTTTGAGCGATCATTTGCCAGACAGGGATCGTCTGCACGGCATCTCCCCTCAGATACGCCAGCAGTGTCGCCGAAAGTGCGGCCAGCACCAACTTATCGGGACGTACAGCGCGAGCCAGGGGGTGACGCGCCATCTTGCGTATCAGCGTTCCAGCGCCCAGTGCGATGCCGGCTTGCGGCCCCCCCAGAAGCTTGTCCGCCGAGAAGGTCACTACATCGGCTCCCGCCTCCACCGCCTCCAATGGCATAGGTTCGTGGGCCAGGCCAAATTCGGCCGTGTCCAGCATCGACCCACTCCCGTTGTCGCACAGGAGTGGTAGACCGCGAAAGTGCGCAAGATGGGCTAGTTCTGCCAGTGAGGGTTGCTCGGTGAAGCCGATTATGCGGAAGTTGCTCGAGTGGACGTGAAGGATCGCCCCGGTGCGGTCGGAAATCGCATCCTGGTAATCCGAGAGACGCGTTCGATTCGTCGTCCCGACTTCTACAAGACGAGCCCCGCTTTGGCGCATGATGGTCGGGACTCGAAACCCGCCCCCAATCTCGACAGCCTGCCCCCGACTGACGATCACGTCTCGGCCCTTCGCCGCCGCGGCAAGAAGCAACATCACCGCGGCAGCGTTGTTCGACACAACGTGAGCCGAATCCGTCCCCGTCAGGCGACGGAGGAGATAGCCCACCTGATTCTGCCGGGAGCCGCGATTTCCGGCGATGTCGTCGTACTCTAGATCGGAGTATGCGGCCGACTCCTGCACGGCCGCCAGTGCGTCCTCGCTACGAGGCGCCCTGCCCAGGTTGGTGTCGAGAAGTACACCGGTGGCGTTGAGTACCGGGCGCGGAGAAGCGAGCCAGCGCTTCCCAATTTCTTCAGCTACCTGCCCGGCCACCGTGTCCGCGTCCGGCGCCGGCGATCCACCGCGGGTACGTTCACGCGCGGCGTCCAGCACGTCGCGCACCAGGCGCACGACCGCTCGGCGGTCGAAATCCGCGAGAGATCGTGTCAGACGAGGAGATTGGAGGACGCGATCGACCGACGGGATCGATTGAAGCGAGTCGCCGGCCACAGCTGGCCCGCCTCTTAGTGGAGGAACAAGAAGGCGATTAAGACGAGCACGACCATGCTGGGCGCCAGCACTGCGAGGGTCATCAGATCGCGGCGCAGATAACCGTAATTTATGGTCGTGCTTGGCAAGCGGCGCGCCTGCCGGGTAGGCCTCGATGCAACGGCGGTAGCGGCGAACGGAGGAGGGGGAGCCGCGATCACTCCGGGCTCCTGGATTTCTTCAACGGCCAGCGCCGAGCTCTCAACGTGCTGAACTCGCCGGGTCTTGGCGCGCGTCTTATT
>JBOGSL010000188.1:0-8137 GCA_050695395.1 Chloroflexota bacterium
GCAATCCTCCTAGCGGATAACCTACCAGCACCGCGAGCAGTGCCTCCAACGGGTGGATGCCAACGGCCGTGCCCAGTATGCGAGGACCGATTACGTTGGTCACGACCTGCTGGAAGAGGAGGAACCAGAGGAGAAGAATGACCGTGGTAGTGAGCGGACTGAAGAACAGCGAAATCAGCACGGCAGGAACCGCCGACACCGCCGGGCCTACCACCGGGATCAGCTCGAGCAGCGCCGTGGTGATTCCGATCAGCAAAGGATAGGGAACGTGTAGCACAGCTGCCCCGACACCGCCCAGAACACCGGCGAGCAGAGCCAGGGCCAACTGACCACGGATATAGCCTCCAAGGACACGGTCAAGACTGTTCAAGAAGTAGGAAGATTGCTCGCGAAACCGCGGAGGAACGAGCGCCACTCCACGCCTCACCATGCCCGCGCCATCGCTGACGAGATAGAACGAGATGATCAGGATCAAGGAGATATCCAACAAAGCGGTGGCAGTCTCAGAGACGATGGTCACCGCGTTATTGAGCACGTTTTCGCCCTGGTTGCTCACCTGGCTGGCTGCCTGCCCGAACTTGGCGTGCAAGTCGATTTGGATACCGTGCTGATCGAGCCAGGATTGTCCTCGCAAGAGCAGAATCGGGGTGGTGGCCATGGCCCGGTCAAGCGAGCGGGCCGCATTGGCAACGCGCTTTGCTTGCGAGGCCGCTTGCCTGAGCGCCGGCGCGTCAATCGTCGCGGGCCGGGTGCCGGGGCCGCTCGAGACCACCGTAGCGCCGGTGGCCGCCTGGTAGGACGCCTCGAGAGACGCCAGCGGCCGGCCAACATCGGCCACATAGCTCGCCGGCACATGGGTCTGCGGCTCGGGGTTAGGCCCGGTCTTGGATTGGTGCCCGTGATGGCGAGGCTGGCGAGCCACCAACCGGCCCCTGCTCATCCGCCCAACGTCGTTCTTCAATCGGGCCAGATCGTTTCTCGCGCGCCCAACATTGCCCCGGGTGACGACGGAAAAGGGAATCTTACCATCTGCCAGCACAAGCTGATGATTGAGATCGGCTGAGACGATCTCGGCATCGCGTTGCACCTGCGAGACTCCTCTCAAGCTGCTCGGCGACGGATTATGCAGATTGGCGATGAGTGACTGGGTCTGATTGATGAAGGGCGTGAAGAGAGAGAAACCGAGGGCGAATATGGCCACCGCCACTATCACGTACGCCACAAGGACGGCCAGCCAGCGCACGCGGAGGGCCCTATACAGCCGGTTGACCAGCGGCGTCATAATGTACGCCAAAATCGCGCCAACCACGAACAGCAGAAGCGCCTGGGTGAACCGGGAGAGCACCGCGTACGCGATGTAAACAAGTGCCAGGGCGGCCAGAACGACCAGCATGACGGTCAGCCACCGTGTCCAGTTCGGCTGAGCTTTCATGCGCTGTCGGCCCTCGTCCTCGTCCCCGTGAACTTCAGGATCTGGCGGGTAAACTTCTCGGGTTGATACGCGTGGATTGCGTGGCCGGCGCCCTCAAAATGTACAAACGATCCATATGGCAGCAGCTCCAGCGCCCGCCGCGCCCCATCATCAGTCAGCACGCCACCCTTCGTCTGGTCCGCCTGCATCACAAGGGTAGGAGACAAGTCCTCTCCCAACGACGCAGCCAGGTCGTTGTAATGCCGGCTGTCGGACAGCATGTCCGTGATGACGCCGTCGGAGGCCTCGTGCCACATCTCCGACATCGCCCGACTGAGGAATGCGCCCATCCCCGGATTTCGTTCAGCCAGGAATTTTGCCAGCGCGGGAACCGGCTGGTGCTTGAGCTTGAGGATTTCGTGGAACATTTGAGTGTCCCTGACCGGGCCGCCGGTCAGGGGAGGGTCTGCGAGGATTCTGTAGCTTACCATGTCGGGCGGCGCCTCGACCGCCAGCGTTACCATGGCGCCCAGGGAGCTGCCCACCAGCGTCGCGCCCTCGAGTTGAAGCGCCTCGAGCACGTCTTCCACGTCAGCGGCGTAGTCCGCCAGCCGGTATCCGTGTTGCGGCTTGAAGCTCTCCCCGTGGCCGCGGAGGTCGAGCAGGTACAGGTGAAAGAACGGTGTGAGCCACCGGCTGATCGCCTGCCAGACCCGCCAGTCCATGCCGATGCCGTGCACGAGCAGCATTGGCGGCCGGTCGTTCGCTACCTCCGCGTAGTGAATCAGCCCGTCGGGCACCGGCACAAAATGCTGCTCGAAGGTAAGACGGTGCGCCGGCTTGAGCGCATTCTGTTTCGTCGGTACCACCACCTATTATCGTTGCCGGCGGGCTACAAAATGAGCATGGCATCGCCAAAACTATAGAAACGGTAGCGCTGCCGGATGGCCTCCTGATACGCACGTTTGACGAGATCGGTCCCGGCCAGAGCGCTGACCAGCATAAGCAGGGTGGAGCGCGGTAGATGGAAGTTTGTGATCAGCGCATCAACGGCCTGGAATTGATAGCCCGGGACGATGAATCTGTCGGTTTCCCCTTCAAAGCCTCGAAGCTCTCCATCCACCGCCGCGGATTCCAGCACACGAACCGTCGTCGTGCCGATTGCAACAAGGCGGTGGCCGGATCCGCGAACCTGGTTCAGGTCGGCTGCAAGCTCGGCGGACATCTCGCCCCATTCCGAGTGCATTCGGTGATCGGCTACTCGCTCACTCTTGACCGGGAGAAACGTTCCGATTCCTACATGTAGTGTCAGAAAGTGAGTCTTTACGCCGCCTCGATCAAGTTCCGAGAGCAGTTCGGGGGTGAAGTGCAGACCGGCGGTTGGGGCAGCGATGGAGCCATCGCGATCGGCATAGACGGTTTGATAGCGCTCGTCCGGAGCTTCAGATCGGTGGATGTAGGGGGGCAGCGGCAGGCGGCCAATTTTTCTCAGGCGGGAAGCGACATCGCCTGTGCCCTCGAATCGAACCAGCCACTGGCCATCGCCTGATTTTTCTACGGTGGCCTCTATCGAGCCGTCGTCGAGTCCCAGCGTCTCCCCGGGCTTCAATCTGCGGGAGGGCCTGATCAGTGCCGCCCAGGCTAGGGGCGCCACCTGCCGGATGAGCAGGAGCTCTACCGAACCGCCTGTCGCCCGGCTTGCTCGTAGACGCGCCGGAAGCACCTTGCTCCGATTGGCCACCAGCGCATCGCCGCGAGTCAAGAATGCGCCGATCTCAGAAAAGCGGCTGTGAGTGATGCGCCCTCCACGACGATCGACCACCATCAGTCTCGAATGGTCTCGGCGGGGAGAAGGGTCTTGAGCTATCAGCTCCGCCGGAAGGTGGTAGTCAAAATCGGCAGTGGACAGATCCATGGAATTGGCACGGAATTATACTGAGTGGTGAAGATTGTCATTCTCGGAAGTGGTCGGGTAGGGGCGTGGGTGGCATCCGCGCTATCGGGCAAGAACGAGGTTGCCATCATCGACTGGAAGGCGTCTGCCTTCGAACGCCTGTCGCCGGACTTCGCGGGAGAAACGGTGCTCGGCAATGGGATAGACGTGGAGGTGCTCCGCTCCGCCGGGACCGCCGAGGCAGATGTATTCATGGCGCTGGCGAACGACGATAATCGCAACCTTATGGCCGCACAGATCGCTCGGCGCTTGGGAGCGGTGCGTAATGTGGTGAGAGTGTACGATCCGGTGCGAGCGAAACTGTATCACGGCATCGGCCTCGACACGGTTTCGCCCACGGTGCACGCCGCCGAGCGTCTCTTCGCGATGGTAGTGGGCCGCGCTCTCGAGCAACAGGCCGAGCCAGTGTCAGGGGGAAGGGAGGCGGGCTAGATGTATGTCGTAGTCGTGGGAGCCGGCAAAGTGGGCTACTACCTCACCAAATCACTCCTCTCCGAGGGCGAGGAAGTTGTGGTCATCGAGAAGGACCCGATCAAGGCCGATCGCATCATCAAGCTGGGAGCCACCGCGATTCAGGGCGATGGAGCCGAGGTCTCGACCCTGGAGCTTGCCGGCGCCGGCCGGGCCAACGTGGTGGCGGCGGTGACCGGGGAGGACGAGGATAATCTCGTGGTGGCACAGGTGGCCAAGGCGAGGTTCGACGTCCCGCGGACCGTTGTGCGCATCAACAATCCGCGTAACGAGGCGGTGTTCCACAAGCTCGGCATCGATTCGACGGTAAGCGCCACCGAGGTGATCCTATCCACTATCCAGCAAGAGATTCCAAAACACGCGATGGTGCACTTGCTCACCCTCCAGGACGGCACACTTGAGTTCGTGGAGTTCCAACTCACGGCGGAATGTTCCGCCTCCGGCAAACAGCTGCGTGATTTGAACCTTCCGCCGGACACGCGTATCCCCGCCATTGTGCGAGACGGGAAACCGGTCATGACGGCGCCGGACAGCTTACTCGAGCCAGGCGACCGGCTCATCGTGATCACTACCGCGCGGGAAGAGCGCGCACTGCGTCAGACCATTATGGGAACGGAGAGCGTACCCGCCGCTTAGTGCCTCCCGCCGTGGATGATCGCCACGGCGTGCTCGAGAACCGGCCGGACTACCCGCGCTCCTTCCGCCGCTCCCGACGGACTGCCTGGAAGGTTGATGATGAGCGTGTCGCCGAGGGCAGCCGCTACGCCTCGCGACAGCATCGCGTGCGGCGTGTGTCGCAATCCCTCCAGCCGGATGGCTTCGGCGATTCCGGGCACTACTCGAGATGCGGCCGCCAGAGTGGCTTCCGGTGTGACGTCGCGCGGTCCAATCCCAGTCCCACCCGTGGTGAGAATGGCATCGAGCCGCTTTTCGTCGGCCCAGATTCTCAGCCGATCGGAGATCTGGTCGGCTTCGTCCGGAACGGTGCCCCGTTCCGCCACAACCCAATCGGCCGCCAACTCGGCCTCGATCGCTCCGCCGCCCAGGTCTTCCATCTCACCCCGCGATACTCGATCGCTAATAGTCAGGATGCCGACACGAAGCTGCATCTCTACAGAGAGAGGGCGTCCGCGGATTCGCGGACGCCCTCAAGCTCCAAGAAAGCTACCGCTGTATCAACTTGCGGCCGGCGATAATCGCCCCTGCCGCCAACAACGCCAGTGGTGCTAGCGGGCTAATAGGATCGCCTGACCCGCCACCTGTCGGCGGCAACACGGCCGGCGCGCCTGCCAGTCGCCGCGGATGCGAACGTACATACATCCCGCCGCCTCCGGGAGCCGGTGGTGTGGCAACGTGAATGACACGGCTTACGGGGACTTTGGTAGCCGTGGCTGGAGGCACGTTGGTGGCGGCTTTCGTTGGGGTCGCCGTAGGCGTCTTCGTTGGGTGCTTGGTAGGTTTCGGTGTGTTCGTCGAGGTCGGTGGCACGGGGGTAGCGGTCGGCGCCACGGTGGCTGTGTTGGTCGTGGGCGGCCCGGGAGGTTGATTGATCGGTGTCGGCACTATCGACGGGGGAGGGGGCGGGGTACCGGCCGACGCGAAGGTCGGGAGGGCTGGCGAAAGCATTGCCATGCTCGCAGCCATAAGGCATGCGACGGCAGGCACGGCGAATGTCGGGGTGGGACGCCTCTTCATGCAGGACTCCTTGCGCTTCGGGATGCATTGGGGTCGCCACTTCATCTTAGCCTCGCCCTACCGGATAGTCAATGAAGCCTTCATGAATCTTTCATGATCCCTTCACGACTCGTTCAGGCGGGCAGCGGGCACCGTGTTCGCGCCCCGGTGGAGCGGTAACAGGTGGGATGCGCCCGATGAACCTGCCGCCGCAGCCAGCCTTTGAAGTATTTCGCCTCCACGGCGCGGCGCGCCGGACCGTGATACGGATGGATGCCCCGGTTCAACAAGCGATAGATCACCCAGCCGTGGACCGCGGCGAAAGTCCCTGACGTGTCGCCTGGCGGCGCCGAGCGGAGAGCCTCTCTCGTTGGCGGGGGAAGGCGCCAGGCCGCCAGCCACTGCTTGCGCACCGCGTACTTGGCCAGGCCGGCCCTACCGTTCGCGAGAAGGGATGCCTCCCTGTGCCCAATCTTTTCGGGTACAAAGTAACGCTCTACTTGAAAAGACTCACCCTGAAGCAGGCGATGCGGCGTGATCTCTTGCTCGATCTGCAGAATCAACATCTCTCGCTTCACTATCGAGTGGATCAGAGGCAAGGACAGGCCGCGCCAGGAGAGGCCGTCGGAAGTCAAAAGATGCACCTCGGCGGTGACCGTCCGTTGTAAGCGCGAAGACAGCGACAGGTGGTGGTGGCGGGCATAGAGTGTGGCCACGCGTTCCTGGATAAGCCTTCCCAAGACCTGACGCGACAGGCCTGAGCACGGCCGGCTGTGGCAGAGACTGACGCCGCTGCTCTGATAGAAGCGGGTCGCGTAGTGCGTGTAGGCGGCGACGTCCGATCTGTCGATCGATGTGTTGCCCACAACCGCCAGGGCGGCCGGCTTTGTGGAACCACACGCGGAAAGTAGTCCGAGGGCCAAGAGCACAGCAACTGTCCTCACCAACCTTAGAGTCGAGGCGGTCAATCCAAGAGCTCCAGCAAGGCGCTCGTGGAGTGGCCCGGCACCAGATCGAGGATGCGCACTTCGCCTCCGTACGCGTGGGCGACGTGTCCTTCAACTGGAAAGTTCTCGTCATCTTGCCGAGAGCTGTAGTCGCCGCCCTTGGCGTACACCGCCGGCCTGATCTCGGCCACGAGATCCGCGGCCGTTTCCTCATCGAACAGACAGACAAAATCGACACACTCGAGCGCAGCCACGATCTCCGCCCGTTCGTCTTGTGGCGTTACCGGCCGGCCCGGGCCCTTGATTCGACGAACAGAGGCATCGCTGTTTATTCCTACTGCCAGAGCATCCCCCAGTTGTCGGGCCTGCTGAAGGTAGCGGATGTGGCCCACGTGCAGAAGGTCGAAGCAGCCGTTCGTCAGAACGAGCCTTCCTCCCGCCGAGCGCAGCTCGGAGCTACGGCGCGCCAGTTCCCTTCTTGACACTACTTTCGTCCGCGTGCACCGGGATTTCAATGATCCCGCCTCCAATGGTCTGTACCGGCGCGAATTCCACCGGCTGGTCCCGTAGCTTCGCATAAAGATAGCTAAGGACCGCTTTGATGCTGGCCGCGACGGGAACGCCGACCGCCAGGCCGAAGAGACCCGCCACAAGCCCGCCGGCGGTGACGGAGAAGAGTACCACCAGCGGGTGCAGGCGCACCGCTCGTCCCAGCACGTGAGGCACCACGAAGTAGTCCTCCGCCTGCCGAAACACCAGATACATTGCGGCAACCACGATCGCATAGAGTACCTGGCCCCAGCCGAACGGATTGGTGCCGTTCACGTAGGCAACCGACACCGCCAGGGCAGCGGCAACGTAGGGGCCGATAAGCGGCAGGAGCTCGAGGGCCCCGCTGGCCAGCCCCAAGAAAATGGCTCCGGGCACGCCCAGGATGGTGAGGCCGACCGAGGTTGCGATGGCCATGATAAGGAAGAGGACCATCTCTCCGCGGATGTACTGCTGCCAGGTCAGATTTATCTGTCGACCCAGTGCGACGATCTCTGTGCGGTGCTCCGGCGGAATCATGCGCCGCACAGCCTGACCGAGCCGCGGTCCGTCCATCAACAGGTAGAAGGTCGCCACCAGGTAGAGAAACACCTTGACGAGGCCTTCGGCCACATTGACCAGCAGGTGGCCCGCGGTGCGGCTATTCGATGTGACGCCACTGGCGGCATGCAGGAGTTGACTCAGTAACGAGGCAATGTCGATCCCCAGGGGCCTCGGTCCAACCAGGTTAATAAGCGAGACCTCGAGGCGCGGAATATCCTCCACAAATATCGTCACCTCGGAAGTAATGAGCGGAAACAAGTAGCGCGAAGCGGCAAGCAGCGCGAGTGAAGCGCCGGCGTAGATCAGCAGCACGGCGGCGAGGCGCGGCAACCCGCCCTTCTGGCTGAGGTAGTTGACAATTGGGAGCACGAGGTAGGCGGTCACGAAGGCCCACAAAAAGGGGAACACTATGCTGTGAATGCGCACCAGAACGATGATGGCAACAGCCACCATTAGCAACAGAACGACGAGCTTCGTGCGGCCGGAGAACGTGCTGGTCTCCTCCATCAGAGGAAACCTCGCTGCTAACCGGCGAGCGAGGCAGCTACCTCGTCGGAGAGCTCGGCGTTCGTGTACACCGTCTGAACG
>JBOGSL010000189.1:0-3685 GCA_050695395.1 Chloroflexota bacterium
GGCCAAGAAGAGCACGCTCTTCTTGGCCCTTCTCTTTATCTGGGTCGAATGAAGCTACGTACTTCGTCGAGCTCGGGGGCGGCTAGGAGGCGGGAAGCAGTGGCGAACGCGGCGACGCCGATCGCGAGCTCCACCACGACGACCAGTAGGGAGAAGTGCTGCAGCGGGAAGAGCAGCGTCAGCAGATTGAGGCCGACGTACAGGGTGACGGCCATGGCGAAGCTGGCGATCAGCGCGTCGCGCAGCGTGAGAACGAGATCGCGGCGGGCAATCGGCCCGAGCCGTCCCTCCAAAGCCGATGCCAGCCACAGAATCTGTATCGTGCTGGCGATCGCCGTGGCCAGAGCCAGTCCGCCCTGACCCGTGCCGTGGGGGAATACCAGGACAAAGATGACGCTCAGGATCGCGTCGATGGTCACCGCCACGATGGCGATCTTGACCGGCGCCGCCGTCTCGTGCATCGCATAGAAGACGCGCGGCAGGATTTCGATGGCCGCCAACGCGGGGATTGCCATGGCGTAAAAGAGCAGCGCCAGAGAGGTTTGCTCCGTGGCATGAACCGTCCATGCGCCGTGAGCGTAGAGCAGTATGACGATCGGGCCCCGCAGTATGATCAAGCCCACCGCGGCCGGTATCGAGAGAAAAATCACGAGTCGCAGGCTGCGATGCACCGTGCGCCGAACCGCGAGCGTATCCTCCACCGCGTGTAAACGAGAGAGGGTGGGGAAGATCGCCGTGGCCGCCGCGGTGCCGAGGGCGCTTACCGGAAACCAGATCAACACCCAGGCGTAGTTGATGGCGCTGAGCGAGCCGGTGGGCAGGCGCGAGGCCAGGAATACGGTGATGAGCAGCATAACGCGGAATGCGGCCAGGCCGGCCACCCGCGGGCCGAAGAGCCGCAGCACCTCCCGCGCCGACGGAAGATGCCAGTCGATCGCCGGGCGCCAGTGAAACTCCGGCGACAGCCCGGGAAGCTGGATGACCAGGTAGGCCAGCGCGCCTATCACGATCGACCAGGCCAGCGCCGAGATGCCGTACACACTGCCGAGCAGCGCCCCGAAAATCGCCGCAAGCGAGTATGCCAGCGGCGCCAGGGCGGTGAGGAAGAAGCGATTGTAGGTCTGCAGGATCGACGTGACGATCGCCTGCACGCCTAAGAAGATGGGCTGCAGCAGCATGATCCGCGTAAGCTGCACGGTTAGCTGCTGCTCCGAGGCCGGATAGCCGCCAACGAGGACACTCATGATCTGGGGAGTGAAGACCCAGCCGATCAGCGCGAGCAGCGCCATCCCCACGAACACGCTGTTCATCACCGTGCGGCCCACTCGCTGCGCCTCGCGATGCTCTCCACGTTGCACGAGGCCGGCGAAGACGGGAACAAAGGCGGAAGCCAGCGCACCGCCCGAGATCAGCGCGTAGATCGTGTCCGGGATGTTGAAGGCGGCGAAGTAGGCGTCGGTGAGGTGGGAGTTGCCGAAGATGGCGGCAATGAGGACATTGCGCAGCAGGCCCAGCACGCGGCTGAGCACAAAGGAGGCGCTGAGGAGGAGTGCGGCGTTGACCAGACGCCCGCGAGTGAATGCCGGCGCTGGGGCCGCTGCGGCGTCTGGCTTCATGTGAAAAGTCCGGTAATTGTAGCACCGGCGCGGGAGATGCCTCGGCCCGTCTCATCGCGTGTGGTACGGGACATGCCGTTCACGGCCCGCAGGCCCCAGGCCTTTTTGCCTGGACCCGGCCCGTCAGTAGTGCCGGCACTCGCTGGCCAGGCTGCTGCGGCCACGTAAAGGAGGGACCGCCATGCGGAGTCGGTATCCGATCCGGCGGATGGCAGAAGCATTCGCGATCGCGTCGTCGCTAAAACTTTCCACCCTGACGGCCGGCGGGTCGGCGGAGGATGTGGCGAAGCTGCTGCTTGACAAGATCGAGCTTCCGAAGATCGAAGATCCGCTGCTGCTCGACTATCTGCTCAACACGATCGTGGCAAAGATTCCGTTTCCCCATCTGCGCATGGAACTGTATCGCCGAGCCGGACTGGAGGTGCATCCGACGACCAACATCATGATGCACTGCACGGTGCTCGAGGCCCGGCAAATCAACATCGGGCCGCACTGCATCATTGGTCCGTACACGACGCTGGACGGCCGGGCCAAGCTAACCATCGGGGAAAACGTGAATGTTGCGGGACACGTGCTGACCATTGGCGGGCATCACGATGTGGATTCGCCGATCGCGCTGGGGATACTGGGCACGGTGACGATCGAAGACTACGCCTGGATTGCGATGCGGGCAACCATACTTCCGGGAGTAACAGTCGGAAAGGGAGCGTATGTAGCAGCGCAGGCCCTGGTGAACCGGGACGTCGAGCCGTACACGCTGGTCGGAGGCGTGCCGGCCAAGAAGATCCGGGACCGCAGCCATGACTTGACCTACACGCTTGAGCATTTCCCGAGGTGGATATAGAGCAGGCGGCGTCCGTGCCGCTGCCGGCGAACAGCGGACATCTCCGCGCTCGGGCAGGGTGCCCGCGCTGATGGTATTCTGGGCGTGCCGCTATGTCCATATCCGTCGGGAGATGGGAGGATCGTGCCTCCTGGAATACGTTCGTCGCCGCTCAGCCACGTGCCCACTTCCAACAGAGCTGGGAATGGGGAGAACTTGCGCCTAGCCTGGGTGGTCGAGCCGTAAGGCTGGGGGCAACGGTCGACGGATCCCTGATCGGCGCGATGCAGGTCTTTGTGCAGCCCCTTAGCCGCACGGGGCGGAGCCATCTCTACGTGCCCCGGGGCCCTGTTCTGGTGGATGACGAAGCGCTTGCGCCTCTCATGATGGGCGCACGCGAGCTTGGTCGTGAGGAGCGCGCCGTGGGAATCCGTCTCGAGCCGAACGAGCCACAGGGTTGCGAGCGGTATCGCCGTGAGATGACGCGCCTCGATCTGAGGCAGGTGTACCCGCCCAGCCAGCCACGCAGCTCGTGGATGCTTGACATTCGTCCGGAGCCGAAAGAACTCCTCAGCGGCATGAAGCAGAAGACCCGCTACAACATCCGGCTGGCGGAACGGAAGGGCGTGGAGGTGTCCGAGGGACACGAAGAAGATCTCCCGGGGTTTTACGCGCTGTTCAAGGAAACCGCCGAACGCGACGAGTTCTTCATCCACGATCTCGACGTGTACCGGCGCATGTTCGGGCTCTTCTGGAAAGCCGGAAACTTCCGGCTGTTGCTGGCTCGGCACGAAGATGAGCTGATCGCGGCCGTTACCCTGGTCAAATTCGGATCGACCTGCTGGTACTTGCAAGGCGCGTCCAGTGCCAGGCATCGTAATCTCATGGCAACGTATCTCTTGCAATGGGAAGCCATCCGATGGGCTCGAGAGCAGGGCTGCGCCGTTTACGACTTCCGCGCCGTGCCCGATCGACTCGAACCCGATCAGGACATGTACGGTGTGTACCGCTTCAAAGAAGGCTTCGGCGGCCACCAACTGACCACCGAGTACACCTGGGCGGCTGCTTATCGCCAACCGTGGTTCGATCTCTGGCAGCTGTACTTCGGTCGCCGCTTCGCGTTCGACGCGTGGCGCCGTCGCAGGCGCGGGCTGCCCGCGCGGCAGTTTGCCTGAGATGAACGGGCGCGAGTTTGTATTGGCAGGGCGCTATCGCCTCGTGGCGCCTCTGGGCGAGGGAGGCATGG
>JBOGSL010000190.1:0-2446 GCA_050695395.1 Chloroflexota bacterium
GCCGTGCACAGGGTCTGCGTCGTGGCGTAGGTACCACCGCTGCCCGCCGTGGGGGCCACGTTGAGGTTCCCCGTGTACGGCGCACAGGTCGGTGCGCTGATGGCCAGGTCGCTGCCCGGAATCTGCCCGTTCGGGTTCGACGCCGAGCTCCCGACGCTGCTGTTGCAGAAGACCGCAAGGCCTGCGCAGGTCGGGTTGGTGTTCAGCGACGTGGACGTCGCCACCATGTAGGTGGTCAGCGTCCAGCCGGTTGCCGGGTTACCACGGTTGTCCGACACGTAGATCGTGTTGGCCGCAGTGGGCCCGGTGGTCTGCGTCACGCCGTCCAGCGTGACGGCCGGCAGGGTGATGATCGGGCAGGTCAGCGCCGGGTATCCGGTGCTTCCTGGAGCCGAGCAGCTCAACACCAGCTGGCCGGGGTTCACCTGGACCTGGATCGGCTGGTCGACCGGCGGGGTCCCGATGCTGACCGTCACCGTCGCCGGTGCGCTCGTCTGCGGGGTTCCGTAGTCGTCGGTTGCCGTGAAGGTGAAGGTGTCCGTCTGGGGGGCGGTCGCCGTGTTGCTCAGCGTCACCTCACACACTCCAGTGCCGGCGGTCACCGTGAGGAGTCCCGTCGGTGCCGTAGTCGCACAGCTGGCGACCGGGTAGGCCGGGTTCCCTGGCGCTGTCGGCAGCGTCACACTGAGGCCCGACTGGCCCGTGCCCATGTTGACCGACAGGTTGCTGGCGGTCGGCGCAGGCTCAGCCAGGTTGGCGTAAGCGCTCGACTGGAACGTCGGCGTCGCGCTCACCAAAGGCGTCGTCGTCCCAGGCGGAAGCTGTGGCGACGTGGCGCCGGTCTGCGACGGGCCAGGCGTGGTGGAGTTCACCCACCCGGTCTCGAGGCAGTTGGACGTGCCGACGCCCGAAGCCCCACCAAAGGTAACCGTGATCGTCGGCAGGACGATCGCAAAGGTCGTCGTGCTGGTGACCCCGATACCTGCGGTGCCGGTCACTGTCGTGGTGGGAGCAGCCGTCGTGAAGGCGCTCGCTCCCGTCGCGAACGACGTGTCGGTGTCCGTTAGACCACTGGCTGACCCAAAGCCCACTTTGTAGGCCGTCGCCTCAGCGGACGTGGTCGCCGCGCTGATCGTGGCGCTCGTCGTGCCGGTGATTGCCGTGATCGTCGTGCCCGATTTGATACCGGTGCCGGCAACGTAGTCACCGACCGCCGGGACCGCGCCAGTCTCCGCGTCGGCAGCGGCGAAGTTCCCTGTCAACGTCAACGACCCCGACGTGTACGTGGCTGATGTCAACCCACCTGGGGTGGGCACGGCCGCGAAGTCCTTGGCGTAAGCGTACGAGCCCGACGAGTTGGCGGCCGTCGCTCCGACTGTCATACCGACATTCAGGCCGATGGTCCCATACTTCAGGCCAGCACCGCCCAAGCCATTAGTCAGGCCGGCAATCACCGGACCGATGACTGTCTGGCTCAGCGCGCCAGCAGCGCCGAACGTGGCACCCTGCGGGAGGACGAAGTTCGTGCCGCTGGTGGTGTCGATGTTCGCCGTCGTGACGAACGGTGCCACGTCACCGGCCTCGAGGCTCGAGGTGCAGTCCGACTCGTAGGACACGGCCGGGTTGCCGGGGTTGTTCGTCGAGCCCGTGGTAGAGCCAGACACCGCACCGGCGGTACCGCCCACAGCCGCGAAGCCGGTGAACACTCCGACCACCAGAGCTGATGCGCCGAGGATTCGTGCCCCCCAGCGTCTCTTGTATCGATTCATACGATGTTTCCCCTTATCTCTTTTTGGTTGCTCGGAGGCATATCGCCCACAAGCGGAAGAGAGCCCGCTGCACGCACCCCTCAGGAGTCCCGTGACATCGGCGGGCCGAAAACGCTTAGTGCCCTCCCCCTTTCCCCCGTTGCCCGTGTCGAGCACGAGCTCACCCCTATGCATCGTGCACACCCTGGCAGATGAGTCACGTGCAACCTCCAAGCGGGAGCTTAGGAAACGGAGCTTCCAGCGTCAACGTGGGTTGAATTGCCTGGTAGATACGGTGTCCGAAGCTCCGTGAGCCGCTCAAGGGGATCGTGACGCGATCTTTACGGCGATGTCGTCGGCGTGCCGGCGAATTCGGGAAAGGCCGTCGGTGAGCGCAACCGGGTGGGTGCGGGCAAGGACGCGATCCCAACAACGTTCCCGCGGAAACGTCAACTCGTGAACGCGTGTGCGCCCGCGGCACCACCGCCCCTCACCATGCAGACCATATAGAGCCGCATCATCCGCGCCGTCCCGGCGAGCGCGGACTACGTGAGCCGGGCGACGGAAACGTGCCATTCTGGTGGTCGCCCTCACCGGGGAACGCCCGAGGGGGTGCTGGAAGCTCGGGCCGCCCGACAGGGCGCGGGCGGGCCACCTCGTGCGTCATCGGACACGCGCACCTCGCGGCTCCTCGGTAG
>JBOGSL010000191.1:0-2514 GCA_050695395.1 Chloroflexota bacterium
ACATATACGAGGGCGAGGGCGCTTACAACGGCCCTCGCGGCGGATACGATCATTGTTCGCGGCCCGCCGGTTTGTAGAGATGTCGCCATGAAACGCGGTCGCGCCCTACAACCTGCCGCCGGCGAGCCATTACCGACCCGCGGGCTGCAACTCCCGGTAGCGCTGGCTGTACTGCTCGCGCGTCATGGTCATGCGCAGCTCGTTATGGTAGCCGACCCGAGGCGAGTAGCGCCGCTTCGTCTCATCCACCTCGAATCCCACCCGTAGATAGCTCTTCTGAGCCCGAAGGTTGTTCTCGTAGGTGTGCAGGTAGATCATGCTGAACTCGAGATCTCTGAAGAGATGACCCAGGAAGGAACGCACGGCATCGGTTCCGTAGCCTCTCCCCCAACAGCTCTGCTCGCCCAGATAGACGCCGAGCTCACCCTCGAGCCGGTTCGGCCAGCGACGATCGATGTTGTAGCAGCTCACCATGCCGATCAGCTCGTCCTCCTTGGTTAGAATCGCGTAGCTGACACGGCGACCGTCCTCCGGCCAGTCTCGGCCGGCCACGGTATCGACGAACTGGGAAAACGACCGGCCGCCGGGAATGGAGCCGCTCCAATACTGAAGCTCGTCGTTCAGACTCCAGTGATAGCGCTTGAGCAGATCAGCCTGGTTGAAGCCCCAGCAAGCGGGGCGAAGGCGGGTGATGTCCCCTTCGACCTGCAGATACGTTCCACCGTCCATGGCCCTTTATTCTACCCGCGCCGGCAAGCCTGATGGGCCGCTGCGCCGGCTGCGGAACCGACAACGCCGCTGGAGCCGCCTATTGCTCCACCTGCGCCCGCCCTTTGACCGCCGAAACGCAGCAGCAGGTGGAGGCGGTGAGAGCTTCTCACAGCGCCACCGCCATCCGTTGGGGGATGGTTGTGCTGGGCATCGTGATCATCCTGCTGATCATTGCCGCAGTGGTGTTTGAGGTAGTGCACGGGCTGTAAGCGGAGCGACGTACGGAACGACCGCGTCGGATGCAGGTTGACCGCCTAGGCGGCGGAGCCTGAGGACGGACCGTCGACCCGGCGAGCGGCGGTGAGGGCTATCGGTGTGCGACCGGTGGGAGAGCCCGGCAGGGCATGATGAGCCGCGACTCTCCTCGCCGGTATCCACGAGCGTCGATCGTCCAGATCGCTCACCCGCGAGTCTGCTCCAAACAGAATGGCCAGCGGCCCTACCAGGACAAACAATGCCACAATCACCAGTGCCACCATGATCTCGATCACCTCCCGAGGCCTCCGCGGCCCCATCTCTGTCCCCAGCATGCCGCGATTTGACTATTAGCACAAATCGTATTACTGTTAGTCATGATTAGCGAACCTGATCGGTGGCTCGATCTGGATCTCCGCCATCTGGCCGCGTTGCAAGCCATCGCGACCCAGGGTTCGTTTCACCGCGCCGCCGAGCATCTCGGCTACACCCAGTCGGCGGTGAGCCAGCAGATCGCCGCGCTGGAGCGGATTGTGGACACACGCCTGGTCCACCGGCCGGGCGGGCCGCGCCCCATCTCGCTTACCGAGGCCGGAGAGGTGATGGTCCGGCACGCCGATGCCATGCTGGCGCGGCTTCATGCGGCCGAGGCGGATCTGAGCTCGCTGGGCTGCGGTGAGGCCGGCACGCTGCGGGTGGGCAGCTACCAGAGCGTGGGACGGGGCATCCTCCCCAAGCTGATGCGCGAGTTCACCGACTCCTGGCCGCAGGTGCAGATCACACTGATCGAGTCGGTCAACGACAATGACCTGTGGATGGAGCTGGAGCGGGGCGCTCTGGATCTGAGCTTCGTGATGCTACCGGCTCCCGAAGGGCCGTTCGAGCACGTGGAGTTGATGTGCGATCCCTACGTGCTGGTGGTCCCGGCGGACTCGCCGCTGGCGGAACGAGAAAGCGTCGACGTGTCCGAGCTCGCCGGACAGCCGCTGATCGGCTTCTTACAGTGCCGCAGCATGCTGCAGGTAGAGACCTCCCTGCGTGCGAGCGGCATCGAGCCCGATTTCGTCTTCCGTTCCGCGGATAACGGGACGGTGCAAGGGCTGGTGGCTGCCGGCGTTGGAGTCGCGCTCAGCCCGACGATGGCCGTCGAGCCCGGCGACGGGGCAGTGCGGATTCTCCGGCTGTCGCCCGAGCTCCCGGCCCGGCGCATCGCCATGGCCTGGCACAAGGATCGCTATCGATCGCCCGCCATGAAGGCGTTCACCGACGCCGCCCTGGAACTCTGCGCGCGACTGTAGTCAGCGTCTCTGTTCACCGAGGCGTGAAGCCCGTGAACAAAACTCAAGCCGCGTGGTCACGGAAGGAGAAACGGCACATGAAATTGCGACCGAGGATCCGCTAGCACTCACTACCCGACCGCAGACGATCGGGGCAATCGCAGCCGCGCCGGCATTGTCGGCGGGCGGAGGCGCTTACGCCAGCGGCAACTTCCCCATCTCGGCGGCACAATCAACGGCTGCTACAACGCGCACAGCGGATAGCTACGGC
>JBOGSL010000192.1:0-6394 GCA_050695395.1 Chloroflexota bacterium
ACGTTATTCAGTAAGAGGAATCCTTGGCAAACACCAAATCGGCACTGAAGCGCATAAGGGTAAGCGAGAAGCGCCGGCTGCGAAATCGCGAGGTTCGCTCCGAGACTCGGACATACGTGAGGCGCGCCCGCGTCTCGATCGAGAACAATCCGGCGGGGTCCACTGCCGACATTACTCGTGCTGTCTCGGCTCTCGATCGCGCCGCTCGGAAGGGTGTAATTCACCCGAACAATGCCGCCCGTCGCAAGTCGCGCTTGATGCGCCGGCTCAACGCGCGCCAGCACGCGACCCAGTAACAAGCTCGGCCACGAGCAGGTCGAGACCGGCCGCCGGCTCGACCCGACCGGTCTTTAGTACGTGCTCGAGTGCTGCCAGATCCTCCAGGCCCCCTGCGAGTCGATCTACGGTGAATCGCTCCGCCTGCTGGAGATAACGCCCCTGAGCGAAGCTCGGGAGATGAAGATCATCGGCGGCCTGACGTGGAGACCGCCCGGCTTCCTGCGCGAAGCGTAGCTGAAGCAAAATTCGCGTTTGCCGTGCCATCATTCTGACGAGGTACAGAGCGAACCCGACCGCGTCGGACGACGTCGCCTCGCGCTGCTCGGTTAATAGGCGTAGAGCCGATTTCGCCTCTCCGAGGTACACGGAGTCAATCAGCTTGAAGATCGAATCTCTCGGCGTGGCGCCCACCAAACGGGACACCGCCGCGCTGTCGACCGTCTCTCCGGCCGAATACGTGATCAGCTTCTCGAGCTCGCTGCTCAGGAGCGTTGGATCATCGCCCGCAAGATCGACCAGCAATTGGGCCGCTGCCGGGTCGAGCTGCGCTCCCTGGTTCGCCGCGCGTTTGATCAGCCAGGCGGGCAGCGAGGTGGGCCGGGGAATGCTGAATCCGCGCGCCTCGCCTCCCGCCTGCCGGACGACTCGCACCAGGGCGTGATCGCCTCGCATGCCGTCCTCTCGCAGGAGCAGCGTGGTCGTCTCGGCCACATTCTCAAGGACAGGACGCAGGTCGGCTGCCACCTCGTCTGTGATTGTCCGCCAGCGTTTATGGAGTCCGCGGACCGTGATGAGCCGGCGGGCCGCGAACAAGCCGGCCGTTTGGGACGCCGCAGCCAGCTCGGACAGCGCGACGTCCGGGTCGAGGCTGACGGCATCGACCTCATCCAGGCGATCCCGCAGCGTGTGCAACGCTTCATCCAGCTCGAGCCGGTTGTCGCCGTAGAAGAGGAGGGTCGGCATCTCGGTGCTAGAATACCAGGCTCCGGTTCACCCCACCCCGGCTCGGAGTCGCGCAGCTGAGGCAAGAAGGTCCGAGACGCATGAGGCATCAGCAGATGGAAGTGAGTGAGCGGCATCTCCATCTGCCGGTTCGATTCGAATACCTGTTGCTCGCCGCCGTTATGGCATTCTTTGCCCTGACCTACGTCAAGAACATGAGCCAGATTCGGCTGCTGAATGGCCAGCAGGCAGCGCTCCAGCAACAGAACCGGGGCATCCAGCGTCACAATGTACGGATGCAGAAAGCGCTGCACTACTACAGAACGATCGGCTATGCTCGCACCGCCGCTCGCACCATGGGATTCACCATGGCCGGCGATGTTCCAGTGATTTCTCGGCCCACTTATCGCCTCGCCGCTGCCCCCCCGAAACCGGCGCCGCCTCCTCCGTCGACCGCGAGTCCCTGGGTCCAGTGGTGGGACAGCTTCAGCGGCCAGCCGCCCCCGTCCCCGAACAGCAGGCACCGCTCCTCGTAAAGGGCAAACCCTTGGACTTCTCGATTCCCGACGAGGTGAGGCTGTTGCAGGCTACCGTGCGCGAGTACGTGCACGATCGTTTGCTGCCGCTCACCATGACCGTCGAGCGTGACAACCGGATACCGCCGGAGATCCTACAAGAGATGAAGGACCTGGGCCTTCTCTCGATCCCGTTTCCGGAGGAGTACGGCGGTGGCGGGTTCGGCGAGCTCGGTTACTGCGTTGCGATGGAGGAGCTTGGAGCGGCCAATGCCGCGTACTCCAACATCATCGGCGGCCACTGCAGTCTCAGCGGGCAGGCGATCGCCCTCTGCGGCTCGCCGGAGCTAAAGCAGCGCTATTTGCCGGCGATGGCGACGGGCGATAAATTGGGGGCCTTTGCCCTGACCGAGCCGAACGCCGGTTCCGATGCTGCCCACATCCAGACCATGGCGCGACGCGAAGGCGACGAATACGTCCTCAATGGCTCGAAGGTGTGGGTCAGCAACGGCCCGATGGCTGACCTGTACGTCGTGATGGCGGTCACCGATCGGTCGTTAGGGCCGAAGGGCATCTCGGCCTTTGTGGTGGATCGCGATACGCCGGGTGTCGAGGTCGGCAAGATCGACGACAAGATGGGACTTCGCGGCTCGCAGACAAGCGAGCTGTTCTTCCACGACGCGCGAGTTCCGGCTGGAAACCTGATAGCGGAGGAGGGTCGCGGCTTCGCTGTTGCGATGCAGACTTTGGACGGCGGGCGGATCGCCCTTGGCGCGAGCTGCGTGGGACAAGCGCAGGCGGCGCTCGATGCGGCGGTCGGCTGGAGCCGGCAGCGGATCCAGTTTGGCCGGCCGATCTCGGCGAATCAAGCCGTGCAGTGGATGCTTGCCGATTCCGAGGTCGACATACATGCGGGTCGGATGATGGTCTACCAGGCCGCCTGGAAGATCGACTCAGGTCAACGCGCATCGCACGAGGCGGCCATGGTGAAGGTGTACTGCAGCGAGATGTGCAATCGGGTGGTCGATCGCGCCTTACAGGTGCACGGCGGCATGGGCTACATGAAGGAGTTGGATATCGAGCGCATGTATCGCGACGCTCGTATCCTGCGTATCTACGAGGGCACCAGCGAGGTCCAGCGCATGATCATCGCCCAAGATCTTCTCGGTGGCGACTGACCTCGGATCATGATCATCCCAGCAGAAGCGCAGGACTGGGTCAGCATATTCCTGGGCATCCTGATTGAGGCCACGCCCTTCCTGTTGCTTGGCGTGGTACTGTCCTCGCTGGTCCAAGTCTTCGTGCACGAGGACACGCTCCTCCGCTTCGTGCCCAAAAACCCGCTGCTTTCGCTGCTTCCCGCCTTCGGCGTCGGCATGCTGATGCCTGTGTGCGAGTGCGGCAACGTGGCCGTGGCTCGCCGCTTCCTGGCGAAGGGTATTCCCACCTCGACCTGTATCGCCTTCCTCCTCGCCGCCCCCATCCTCAATCCGGTCGCCCTGTTCGCCACCTTCACGGCGTTTCGCTTCGAGCCGGATATGGTTTGGTTGCGTGCCCTCTTCGCCTTTGTGATTGCGGCAATCGTCGGCCTGCTGGTGGGTCGAGCGGGCCGCGGTGATACCATTCTCTCCGCCGGCGTCGAGCGCCAGCGCCATGACCATGACCACCACCACCACGACCACACGGTAGCCGGCTTTGCGCCGAAGCTGCACCAATCACTGGATCAGGCAGGCGGAGAGTTTCTGTCGATGATGCGCATCCTTATCATTGGCGCGGCCCTGGCCTCCGCCACCCAGGTGCTGGTGCCCAGGACCCTCATCACTGGTTTCGGCACGGGCATCGTCTTCGCCATTCTGGCCATGATGAGCCTCGCTTTTGTTCTCTCGATTTGCTCCACGGTCGATGCGTTCTTTGCCCTCTCGTATGCGTCGCTCTTCCCATCGCCCGCCTTGCTGGCGTTCCTCGTGCTCGGCCCCATGCTGGGCATGAAGACCACAGGGTTGATGCTTACCGCCTTCCGGCCGCGCGCCGTGGCCGCAATTGCCGTTGTTACACTTGAGTTGGTGTTTGTGGGAGCATTGCTTCTCAATCTGCGCGGAGTGGTTCTATGACGATCGCCGTTGCCCGCCTCCATTCGAGCCATCTCGTCCTCGATCGTTATCTTCCCAGCGCGGTCCTGGCCGGCTACGGCGTCTTCGTCCTGTCGCTGCTGGTTCGCGGCGACTTGACGCTTTACATCAATCCCACGTACATCTGGCCGACGGTGGCCGCCGCGGTCGCCTTGCTCGTAATTGCGGCCGCTCGGCTCTATCGGGCCCCGTCGCACACGTGTTGCGACGAGGACGACTGTGCCTGTGACGGCGCCGGCGGCAGGCTCTGGCCGTACTTCATGGTCGCTATACCGCTCTTCCTGGCGGCACTTCTCCCTCCAAGCAGTCTTGCTGCGTTTTCGGCTTTGCAGCGCGGTCCGCAGGTCGCCGGCCTCACCGCCATTCGAGGCGCTACCGCGGTCAAGAGCGTCAGCCTCTCGGTGGACACGGCGACGTTCGGGTTGACGGACTGGGCCGGAGCCCTGTCCGCCGATCCCAACCCCAAGGATTATCTCGGTAAGCCGGTCAAGGTGACGGGCATGGTCCTGCACGCGCCCGGCAGCGTCCCTCCCGGATACCTCATGGTGATGCGTTATCAGATAACGTGCTGCATTGCCGATGCCCGTCCCGTCGGAGTAATCGTCACCGATACCTCACATGGTGCGCTGAAGGACAATCAGTGGGTGAGCGTCACCGGCGCGATGAGTGAGACGAGCTATCAGGGCCAGAAGGTAGCCGTCGTCGCGCCCAAGACCATGACGGTGGTCAAGGCCGGCAATCCCTACATGTACTGATCGGCCACCCACATCCTCGAATCCTAGGTGAGGTGCTGTTCCCGCGGCATGCTGGGAACGCGCTCCTCTTTCGGCAGCGAGGCGAGCTCGTGGCGCATTATCACCAGCACCACGCCCGCCACGATGATCGTCATGCCCGTGGCTAGAAGCCGCAATCCCAGAACTACCAGGGCCGCGGTTGGCCGTGCGATCCCGTACGCGAGCAGCGTTCCCAGGCCGGCGAATTCCGCGATGCCGATCTCGGTGGGGATTGGCACCAGCACGATTGCCAGCACCATCACGGAATACATGCCCATGGCATCCAGGAAACTCACGCTCGTCACACCCGTGGCCTTGATGATGAGATGCAGATCGACGGCGTAGATCAGCATGTAGATAGCCGTGGGGAGGAGATTGCGAGCGGTTCGCCAGTTGATCAGCTCGGCGCCGGCCGCCATGCCTTCCTCGGCCAGGATCAGCGCCCTGCAAAGCCAGCGCGGCGCGCCGGAACGGAGGTGGACGCGCCAGTAATGGATCAGCGAGAACGCCACCATAAGAATCACCACCCAGGCGAGCGTGAAGCCCAGTATGGCGTAACGGACCCACTCCTCTCCCGGCAAGCCCACGACCAGCGCCACGGGCACGGCCAGGAGGCTCTCAAGACCGAGCATTGCGGTCGTGGCCATCGAGGATCGTACCAGAGACAGCTGGCCGAAGTTGGCGAGCTTCTTGAGCAAGTAGTTCTGCACGTAGATTCCGGCGGGAAGGCTCTTTGTGATCTCACCGCCGGCGAACGACACGATCATCTGTCCGATCGGAACCTGGATATCTAGCTCGCGCAGCAGGTCGTACCACACCAGCGCTCGCGCCGCCAGATAAGGCAACGTGAGGATCAGGATCACGAGCCAGGTCTGCTGCACGATCACCCACAGCTCGCCGGCGCTGTTTCGAGCCGAAGCTAGATACGACACATAGGCGAGCATTCCCAGGGCCACGGCCAGGGCGAACAGAATGGTGACGTCGACCTGGTGGTGCACCCAGGAGAGGACGCGCAACGGCAGCCTAAAGAGCCGCTGCATTCGCCGTTTCTGTCGTCATAATCTCACTCAGGTTCCGAGCCACAGTCTCGGGTGTCAGGTCAGCCCGTCCAATGAGCCGGTGTGGCACATGCATGGGGCCCACCCAGTCGATCGTTCGAGGCAGCCACCAGGGCGCTATCACGAACGGGGTGCGGTAAGCCGCGGCAATGAACCAGAGGCCGCTTTCCACCGTTATCAATCCGGCCGCCCTCTCGATCAGTCCCGCCACATGCCGGATCGGCAAGCCGACCATGGGAACGGTCCCCGGGATACTCTCCTGGCCGGCTGCCGCCAGCGTCACGACTTCCCGCCCGTCATTTCGCACAAGCCGTGCCAGTCGCGCCCAGTCGGCCGGGGGCCAGCCCTTGATGCGTTGCCAGAACGGCTCGAGGGGGAACGGGTAGGTGCCCACGTGCGGGGCCAGAAGAACGTACGGCCGGCGCATGGAATTGGCGACACCACGATCGCTTGCCTCCGTCGACAGGATCGGCCGGTAGTCGGTTAACGTGCGCAGTCCGAGATAACCGGCAAGCCACTGACCGCGCGGCTCGAACCAGAGATCCCGGTAGTAGAGCCAGGGAGCACGCTGCCGCCAGTTCCGGACCATCGCCCGACCGAGCGCCTGCATGCGCAGGTCGTGCACCACCGAATCCGCTCCCGTGACGGCGCTCGGATCTTCGTCCTTCGATCTCAGTTCCAAACGGTCGATCAATGGG
>JBOGSL010000193.1:0-4086 GCA_050695395.1 Chloroflexota bacterium
CTACGTGGCCGGGAGTTGCTATCGGAGTCGACGACCAGGGCGCCTTGCTCGTCCGAGACGAGAGGGGAGACGTGCGGCGGGTGTACGCCGCCGATGTCTCGCTACGGACGCCGGCCGGCTGGTAATAATTCTTTAGCCGCACATCCCGCCGAGATCCAGGAGGAATACGGTGACTAACCTTCACGCGACCATGCAAATAACCGCCGATTTCAAGTCGGAGCTGGAGAGGGAGTACGAGCACCTTCGCAGCAGCGTTCGTCCCATGATTGCCGAGCGGCTCCAATCGGCCCGAGAAGGCGGCGATATCACGGACAATGCGGCGTTCGAGCAGGCCAAGGAGGATCTGGCTCGGTTGATGGGCCGGATGGCCGAGATCGAGCAGACTTTACGCGAAGCCGTGCTCCTCGACGGCAATGGTCATAAGCGAAAAAAGACCGTCGAGTTGGGCTCGATCGTCACGGTGGCAAAGCCTGACGGCCGCAGCACCACCTACACCATCGTCAGCTCTCTCGAAGCGTCGCCAAACGACGGCAAGATTTCCAACGACTCGCCGGTGGGCCGAGCCCTTGTGGGCCGAAAGCGCGGTGACTCCGTAACCGTGCAGGCACCCGCAGGCCCGTCGAAAATCACCATCACCGACATCCAGCACATGTAGCGGAGGACGACGGCGCGGACGTCCTCGACACGAAGGAACGAGGCCTGACGCAGACCTCTGAGTCCGCCAAGGCCGGCTGGTGGGTGATGACCGCGTTCAGCGTTTCGGCGCTTGCCGTTCTAGTCGGCGTGGGCGAAGCTTCATGCGTCGCACGTCCTCCGGACGCGGCATTCTCTAGCTCGCGGACAAGGCGAGGCAGAGATGGGAAGATGGAACAGTGATGGTAGAGACTTCCCACGCTAGGGAGCGCGAGGATCCGCGAGAGCTGCGAGAGCGAAAGCTTGCGGAGCTGCAAGCGATTGGGCTGCCGTTGTTGCCCAATCGCTACGGCCCCACCCGTCCGACCGACGAGATCAAGCGCGATTGCATCGCGCTCGAGGGCTCTCGTGTTCGAGTGGCGGGCCGGCTGATGCGAATTCGGGGCATGGGCAAGGCGTCGTTCGCCCACTTGCAGGATAGGGCCGGCGACCTCCAGCTCTACTTCAAGCGGGATGTGCTGGGCGAGGAGCTCTACCGGTACTTCAAGCTGCTCGATCTCGGCGACATCGTAGGCGTAGAGGGAACAATCTTCAAAACCAAGACGGGCGAGATTTCGCTTCAGGTCCAGGACGTCATTCTCCTGGCCAAAGCGTTCCTTCCGCTGCCCGACAAGTTCCACGGGTTGGCCGACGTGGAGGAGCGTTATCGCCGGCGTTACCTGGACCTCATAGCCAATCCAGAGTCGCGCGAAGCGTTTCGAGTTCGGATCGCTCTCGTTCGAGGTATCCGCCGGTATCTCGATGACAGGGGATTTGATGAGGTGGAGACCCCCATCCTGCAGCCGGTGTACGGAGGGGCCACCGCCAACCCGTTTATCACCGACTACGCCGAGCTTGATATGCAGGCGTATCTACGTATCGCCACGGAGTTGTACCTCAAGAGACTGATCGTGGCCGGGATGGAACGCGTCTACGAAATTGGCAAAGACTTCCGCAATGAAGGCTTCTCGCGCAAGCACAGCCCCGAATTCACCATGATCGAGCTCTATCAGGCCTATGCCGATTACGAGGACATCATGGCGCTCACGGAGGAGATGATATCGACGGTAGCGCTCGATGTGTTGGGCGCGCAACGCATCACCTTCGATGGCCACGAGGTCGATCTCGCTCCGCCCTGGCGCCGGCTGTCCGTTCGAGAGGCGCTGCTTGAATGCTCGGGCATAGATCTGGAGCGATTAGAAGACGCCAAGGCGTTGCGCCTGGCCTCGGCCGAAGCAGGCATCTCACTGCCGGAGGAGATGAGCCGGGGCAAGATGATCGACGAGCTAGTGACCGAGTTCGTCGAGCCGCGTCTCGTCCAGCCGACGATGCTCTACGATTTCCCGATCGACTTTCCCGGTAGCCTGCTAGCGAAACGAAAGGCGGACGAGCCGGGGATCGTCGAGCGCTTCGAGCCGTATATCGGCGGCATGGAGATAGGAAATGGCTTCACCGAGCTGAACGACGCGGCGGATCAGCTCGACCGCATGAAGCAAGCCGCCCAGCTGCGAGGTGAGGAGTTCCAGCTCGTCGACTATGACTACTTGCGCGCGCTTTCCCATGGCATGCCGCCCACCGGCGGTCTCGGTCTCGGCATAGATCGGATCGCCATGTTGCTGACAGGCGCGCATCACATCCGCGAGACCATCCTGTTTCCGCTGCTCCGTCCGAGAGAGGACGATCATGTTGAGCCGTGAGTTCATCCGCAACAACATCGAGTTGGTGAAACAGGCGGTGGCCGAGCGCCAGGACACCGCGCCGATCGACCAGATCGTGACGCTTGACGCCGAGCAGCGGCGGCTCAAGGCGGAAGGCGACGAGCTCCGAGCCGAGCGCAACCGCATTTCGAAGTCGTTTGGATCGCGAGAACTCTCGCAGGAGCAGCGCGACGAGCTCCGCGGTCAGGCTTCCGCGTTACGAGACCGGATCGCCGCTGTCGATCGCCGCAGCGATGAGCTGGAGGTCGAGCTCAACGAGCTTCTGCTCTGGGTGCCGAACATCCCGGCGCCGGGAGTGCCGGTGGGGGTGACCGAGGCGGACAACGTGGTGACCAGCAAACGCGGCGAGCCTCGGCAGTTCGGTTTCGAGGCGCGTTCGCACGCCGACCTTGGCGAAGCTCTGGGCATCTTCGACCCGCGCGATGCGGTTGCCATGTCCGGCCCGCGTTTCTACGCCCTGCGTGGCCTCGGTGCGCGCATGGAGCGCGCCCTGGGCAGCTTCATGCTCGATATGCACACCAAGGGGCACGGCTTCACCGAACTCTGGGTTCCCTATCTGGTGAAACGCGAGGCCATGATTGTCTCCGCCCAGCTCCCCAAGTTCGCCGAGGACGCATACTACCTCGAGAAAGAGGACATGTACCTGATCCCCACGGCTGAGGTGCCGCTGGTGAACATGGAAACCGGCAAGATACTCGAGGCGGACCAGCTCCCCATTCGCTACACGGCGGTGAGTCCGTCGTTCCGAGAGGAAGCCGGCGCCGCCGGCCGGGACACCCGCGGCATGATCCGGGTGCATCAGTTTGACAAGGTCGAGATGGTGATCTTCTCGAAGCCGGAAGAAAGCATGATGTGGCTGGATAAGCTGGTCGAGTATGCCGAGGAGGTGCTGGAAGCGCTGGAGCTGCCCTACCACGTCCTGGATATGAACACCTCCGACCTCGGCTTTGGTCAGATCAAGAAATACGATCTCGAGATCTGGATGCCAAGTCTGGACCGCTACGTCGAGATCAGCAGCCTCAGCAACATGGGAGACTTCCAGGCGCGGCGCGGCAAGATACGCTATCGCCCCGCCCAGGGCGAATCGCCTCGTCTGGTCCACACGCTCAACGGGTCAGGCGTGGCCATCGGCCGCGCCATGGCGGCCATCTGGGAGAACTACCAGCAAGAAGACGGCTCGATCCGAATACCGGAAGCTCTGGTCCCCTACATGAACGGCATTCGCGAGATAACGTCCGCCAACACGTAGGTTCCCCATCTGTCGGGATGCGCTCGTAATCCGCGCGGCCCAATTCGCGCACCGCGCACGCGGTGGGAGTGGATGCCTGGATTCACGGTTTCAGCGCATCGTGCGACGATCCGTAGCTCGGGGCACGGGGACAGAGGCCCGAGCTACGTCTCCCCACACACTCGAGCGCACCGGCCGTAAGTGGAACGGCGTCCGAGCCGAGCAGACGCAGCTTGACACGATGGGCGAAAACGTTGTACACCCGGATGCGTGGAGGGATGGCCGAGCGGTTGAAGGCAGCTGTCTTGAAAACAGCCAGGTGATGAGCCTCGGGGGTTCGAATCCCTCTCCCTCCGCCAATCACGGTCATTGCGGCTCGATAGATCGCATAGGCTAAAATCACACGGTCGTGGAGAGGTCGCATAGAGGCCTAGTGCGGCGGTTTGCTAAACCGTTAAGGGGTTTACG
>JBOGSL010000194.1:0-2756 GCA_050695395.1 Chloroflexota bacterium
TTTCCACCGGGCACGCCTTCAAGACCGCCAGCCAGTCGGCGCGGTTCGCAAGTCGGCGCAAGACGATCGCGTCCTCTTCCGGATCGAACTCCGCTATGAAATGGTCGCCCGGCTCGGCGGGTGCTAGGGCAGCCGGGACCGTCAGGCGTCGCTTGGCATCGAGCGTCAGGATCATGGTGGGATCATCCCACCAGCAGGATCCCATGTCAATTTGGGGTCCGCTGCCGTGGCGTCACCCTGGAGTCACCGCTCAGACCTCTGACGAAGCCAGGGGTCTACGCGCGCGGTATCTAGCGTGATCTGATCATCAAGTGTGAAGCACGGCGTGTCGCCCTTGGCCAGCGGCTGCGCGAGCGTCGTTTTGCCGGCTGCCGTGGACCTGAAATGTGTACCACGCCCCTATCCGTCAAGCCTTCGCGGACATGATGTTCGACAAATCGAGGGTACATTGGCGGGTGGTTCCGGGACTGCTGTCTCACCCGGCTGGTTGTACTTACTAAAATCAACTATGACACGACAATTGACTTTCGTCCGCGCTTGAGCAGTAATCCCCATTGACGGTGCGTTTGGCGCATTGAGCGAGGAGCTGATCGCTGACGCAAAGGGTGGCTCAGATATGGACGAGACAACTCCTCCGGGAAGTCCACAGTCCCTCATTTCCATCCGACGACGCTGGATGCTGTCGCTGCCAGCCGACAGCCGAACGTTCGCCCTCGCGAAAGCCCACAAGCGATTGCGGCACCTGCAGGGATGGATTGCAGAGAATGACGCGCTACAACTCACCCTGCGCCAAGCTGCGGAAATAGCCTGTCTCGAGCCCCACTATTTTTCGGAGATCTTCAGCCGTTCCGTCGGCAAGACTTTCTCGGAATGGCAGCGCGAATACCGTATCTGCTGCGCGGTGACACTGATCCAATCCGGATGCTACCCGATCCACTACATCGCGGAGGTCGTCGGGTACCGTAATCGCCGCTCGCTGGAGCGCGCCGTAAAGAGCGGCACCGGTTGTACACCCGCGGAACTCCAGCGCATAGCCGGAGAAATGAGTTCCGCATCCGGGGAGATCGTCGAACCTTAACTTGCGCCGCAAGCACCATACTTATCGCCGTATTGCCCATACCGGGTGCCGCATCTCTGCCGAGTCGGTCGTGAGATGATCAACATCGTAAAGGGTCCTGAGCGCGACAGTGCCCAGGCAGTTGAAATCTTCGATGAGGAGGTCATGCCATGAAAGCCGAATCAAAGCTCTTTGCCTTCAGGCTGGCGGAAAAGCGGAATCGTGAGACTCGCATGAACGACGGAAAGTGGAGAGCGCGCCCTGGCGTGTCTCTTGCCGGGTGCACGCCTGCCGCGTACGGGAATTACAGGTCAATCTACAACCCGAGCGGTGACACGGGCGTGTTCTGTTAGTGCGATAACCTTCACCGCCGTCCGGAAGACTGCACCTGGTCGCCCGGGCGGCGGTGCTCCCAGCCGGTGCAGCACATCGCTCGTGACAGGTCGCGGTACTTATGGAGAAGCGAATTCTGGTCGTCACCAATCAAGCCGATCTTCACGCGAACGTCGTGATAGAGAGGCTCAAGGCAAAAGGAGCGCAGCCGTTCAGGGTCAATCTCGACGAGTTTCCCGCACAGTTCAGAGTGACGCTGGCGCTCACCGATGGAAGGAGGAAGGGTGTGATCGAGGATATGTCAAGGGAGGACGTCTTGGATATCTCGAGCGTTGGCGCGATCTGGCTCCGGAAGCCTGCGCCGTTCAATTTCCCGTCCAAGGATATGGCGGTGCAGGAAACAGCTTTTGCCCGCGCAGAGATGAAGCAGATTTTCCTCGGCATGCTCTACTCGCGAAAATGCCATTGGGTGAGCCACCCTGCCGCGATCCGGGCGGCCATCTGGAAAGCCGAGCAACTGATGCGCGCGGCGAGCCTGGGTTTCGAAGTCCCGAGCTCGATCGTGACGAACAGCCTATCTTTCGCGCAAGCCTTCCGGACGTCGGCCGATAGCGGGATGATCTTCAAGGCGCTTTCATCCCCCCTCCTGGCCGCCGACAAAGTAGGGTCGAAACAGCGGATCGCGTCCGGCCTGGCGACTACGCTCATCACCGATGATGATGAGGACGCGCTTGACTCGATACGCGAGTTGCCATGCTTCTTCCAGCATCATATTCCAAAGCAGTTCGATCTTCGCGTCACGGTGATCGGGAGAAGGGTATTCGCCGCCAGAATCCATTCGCAGGCGGATGAGCGTACCCGTATCGATTTCAGGGACTATACGGCGGAGGTGCCGTACGAAGCGGCTGATCTGCCCCGGGAAGTAGAACGGCGATGCGTGGAGTTCGTGCACAGCTATCAGCTGCATTTCGGTGTGCTCGATCTCATACTCACTCCGCAGGGCAAGTATGTGTTCCTGGAGAATAATCCCGTTGGGCAATTTCTATTCGTCGAAGAGCTCGTGCCGTCGCTTACGATCACGGATGCCCTGGCGGAAGACCTGGTGACAGGTGCTGCGGCATGGAGCTGATTATGTCCATGCGGGCATTCATCGAAGCCATCGAGAGCCATCGTTCAAGCACGGTGCTCGTGCTCGGAGCGTCGAGCCTCGATATCGAGCTGCTGCCCATGTTGTACGATAGCCTGCGGGAGATCGGCCGGATTGGCAGTCTGGACGTGCTTCTGTACTGCCGAGGCGGCCTCGTCAGTGGCGCCAGGCGCATTGCCTTACTGCTGCACGAACACACGGACAGTCTGGGCTTTATCG
>JBOGSL010000195.1:0-8691 GCA_050695395.1 Chloroflexota bacterium
CCATTGGGAGCGATGTCTCGCCCCGATCAACCATCTGAATCAGCAGTTTCGTTCGGCGATGAAGACAATCTCACGGAGCTGCTCCGGCTCGTCCCCGTCTTCGCCACGCTAGAGGGTGTCCACCTCCAGCAGCTCGCACGGGAGATGACCCGCCGAGAGGTGACCAAGGGTGAGCTGGTCACCGTGGAAGGGCAGCCGGCCGAGGGTTTATTTGTCGTTGCGTCGGGCCGCCTGAAACGTTTCAAGGTATCTCAGGGCGGTCACGAGCAGATTTTGAAGTTTCTCCAGCCGGGCGAATCGTTCGGCGAGGTGCCGCTACTCGACGGCGGGCCGGACCCGGCCAGCACCGAGGCGATGGAGCGGGGTGTGGTCTTCGTCCTGCCCGTGAGTCGATTTGAGCACCTGGTGCAGCAGTCGCCCGATCTGGCGCTCGGGCTCATCCGCTTCCTTGCCGGCCGCCTCCGTCACTTCACGCAGCTGGTAGAGGACCTCTCATTCCTGCATCGCACCCAGCGTGTTGCGAAGCTCGTGCTGGAGAGAACCGCCGTTGGCGACTTGAACCGCCTCACGCAGTCGGATATGGCAGCCGCCGCCGGCACAGCCCGGGAGGTCGTGGGGCGTGCTTTGCGAGAACTGGAGATGCGCGGGGCGATCCAGGTCGAGCACGGGCGTATCACCGTCCAAAATCAGGTGCAGCTCGAAGCCATTGCGGGAGTTGAAGCAGAGTAACCGTGTGCCGATGGTGCGCAGCCGAGGACGTAAGCCGGCCGGGGATCTAGCCGTTCGATAACCTAGACTGGATCGTTGGCGCCTAGTTTGTCAGGGAGATGCAGGTCTCCGACCAGCTTCCCCCGGAACAAAATGGGAGCGCCGAGGAAGCTCTTCGTGGACGCGTGATTGGGCGGGAAGCCGTGATTACGCGGATCCTTGCTGATATCTGGGATACGGAGCGGCTTCCCGTCGCTGATCAGCACACTCAGCAGTCCGGGTCCCGTCGGCACCGACCGCCGCCCTCTCCTCCGGCGTGATACCAGGGGTAATGACCTCAACGATGTGGCTCTTCGCGTCGGCGCCCCCGGTGCTGCGTAACGGGCGTGCGCGAGCTCGTGCGCCGCCATCGACAATGTTCTGCAACACATCCGAGAGATCCAGCGCGCCGGGGATGGCGGTAACGTAGGAATCACTGCCCCGAGCTTCTCATTGCGCCGCTCGATCGCTTCATTAGCCGTCGCCAGATCTTGGACGCGCCGCTCCATCGCGGCAACGACCTAGAAGGAGAAAGGAACGGCGCCAATAACCAGCAACCCGGAGATGATTCCAGACCGTTGTGCCGGCGCGCCTCGCGCCTTCGATTAGTCGCGCACCCTGGTACCTCCGATCACCGGTTCGTCACCGACGACGCGCGTCAGTCGCTCAGTTCCGGTATCCGCCGCCTGCGAAGCTCGGGCAGCACCGCGCCTTCGGCGTATCCGCCGCGCATCCATGCTATGTCCTAGCTCTCGCCCGGCCCACCATAGGCCGATCAACAGCAGGGGGAGCCCGCGACTTGCCTCGCGAAAGCTGCCGTGCATGGCGCCGTTGAAGGCCATGCCCATCCCGAGGATCCCGACCGCGATCGCGATGATCAGCAGGGCGTGACGGGACAGCCGCAAGCGCATCCAGACCACGAAATTGCCTTGCTGTCGTGCTCTATTTTGCGGCCTGCCAAACCGCCGGGTCGATCAGCTCGGGGTGACCCGTGCCTCAATCGACGACCGAGAGGGCCGCGTGCGAGTCTCGCGGCCGTCGGCGCTGAGTCCAGCTAGCGCAACATCGACTCCCAGCGATCCACGCCATCGGTACGGCATTCAGGACAGGGCTCGAGATGCCCGTGCGCGGGAATCTGCACGTAAATGTGCCCGTTTCGGACCTGCAGCGGATAGGACTCGATCGAGACGGTGGCGGGAAGCGAGAGAACATCGCCCGTCACGAGATCGAAGCGCGCTCCATCCTTGGGACATTCGACGGTGTGATCCCAGACCACGCCGCGAGACAACGAGTACTCTTCATGGGTGCACGTGTCGCTGACAGCATAGAACACGCCCTCGTCTCGAAAGAGGGCCATCGCCTGACCATCGACCTCATAGCACCGACCTTCCCCCTCGGGAATGTCGTCAGCCTCTGCAACCTCGATGTAACGATCGAGATCTTGTTCAGCAAGCATCGTTTCCTTCTCTCCGGCGACAACATCAGTCGCTTGCGCTATCGCTTCTGAAAGATGACCCGGTAGTCCCCGTTACCGATGGGCTGGGCATCGTGCTCGAAACCCTGCGCCCCGAGCACGCTGAAGAGCGGAACCGGCTCGAAGGGAGCAAAGAGCTCGAGCGTTTCGTCCGGCTCGAGTGTCGCCACCTTCTCCATGATGGTGTCGAATGGTTCCTCGCCCCGCGCCAGGATGGGCCGTACATCAAGCGTTGCCATGATTGTCCTGTCCCCCTACCGCGGCGATCTTGCGAATCTCGACCTCCCAGACCTCCGGGCCCTCCTGCCGATAATCCCAGTTGAACTCACCGGGGTGCTCGGCCGCGAACTGATAGTAAAGCGGCTTCGGGTCATGGTCATTGACCAGGTCGAGCGCCTGGTTGGGCGCGAGCTTCTCGAAGGTGGCGAAGATGGCCGAGTGCCGTTCACGCGGAGCCATCTCCCGTACATCCAGATGAATATCCTGCTGAGCCTGTGTCATAACGTTTTACGTGACCTCCGGAAGTTGTGAGTTGTGAATTGTGAGTCGTGAGTTATAACCCTAGCTGGCGGCGCCCTTCATCGGTGATTCGATCCGGATCCCAGGGCGGATCCCAGACAAGATCTACACTTGCCTCCGTGACTCCGGGAATAGCAGCCAGAACTCGCTCTACCGCTGGCGGCATGCTGTCGCTCATCGGACAGCCCGGGGTGGTCAAGGACATCGTGAGGTCTACCTTGCCATGATCCGACGCCAGATCATAGATCAGGCCCAGATCAACCAGATTGATGGCGATCTCGGGGTCGTATACCTCGTGCAGGCGCGCCCACGCCTCACTCTCGATAGCTTCATCCGAAATCAGCGTAAAGCCTTCGGGCGGTTCCATCACGATGCCTCTCGACCCGCTCTCCGACGCAAGAGGCGCGCCTTGAGATGAGGCGGAAGTGGCAGACGACCGTCCTCGACCTGTTTCCGCGACGAAGCCTTTGCTCCGAAGACTCGGCAGATGTTGTAGGCGAAGACGTAGCTGCCGAGGGCGAAAATGCCTCCCCCTACTCTGACGGCCGTGAGCGATGGCGACACGATACCGGCGAGGACCGTCACGTAGCCGACGAAGAGTCCGATCAGCGACACGTATCCCCAGCGCTCGTCCATCATGTCTTTCAGAAGGGGCACCGGCCCGGAGCCTATCTGCTTGCTGTAACGGTGCACCCAGAGAAGAAACGGGATGATCTTGTAGTACTTTCCGATGATTGAAAAACCCAGCCATCCGACCAGAGCTACGTAACCGTAGGCGACGACCCAGTTGGGGGTCAGGGGGTGGCCAGCCGCCAGGAGAACGCCCATGGCGCTGGCCACCAGGACGGAAGCAAATGAGATGAACGCATGCCATTGCATGAGGGAGACCGCGCGTCGCCGGCGACGCCGGAAGAGCAGAATCATATCGATTACAAAGATGGTCGCGGAGGCATCGAGTACCAGCGCGAAGATCACCACGTACGCGCTGTGCGGCACGACGACCAAGCTCAGCGCCAGGCCGATGAGCCCCAGATTCCAGAGGACCAAATTGCCCTTCGCGAGCGTCTCGTCGTGGCCGTGGGCCAGAGAGAACATGGCCATCAGCTTGTAGGAGACCCCCATCAGCGTCAGGCTAAACCAGCCGGCCAGCCCGAGATGAACATGGGCCGCCAGAATGTTGGGGCTGATGTCGAACCAGTGGAACACTTCGTCAAACGCGTAGACAAAACCGGCAAGGACGGTCAGAGTTAGCCAGCCGAGCGCGCACAGGACGTAATATGCCATGGCGTTCCAGACCTTGACGCTGGCATAGCTCCGCGCCATGTTGGCGACAAAGTGAATGACACCGGCCACGGCAAGCGTGCCGAAGATGGCGATACCCGGCGTCCACCACACGAAGAAGCTCGGGACGAAACCGGCGACACCCCCGGCGAAGAGCCAGAAGTTCCACTTGCCGAGGCGTACGCTGTGGATCTCGGCCTGGAGGGCGACTGGAAAGAGTTGGTAGAGCGCTCCCATCATGATCATCGTGATCCAGCCGAGCACCGCTAGATGGATCAAGGAGAAGATATGAGGCCCGTCATACGTTTTCAAGAACGTCGGCGCGACGAGAGGGACACCCGTGGAAAAGAACACGAAGGCAGCCAGCGCCGCAATCATGTAACGCAGGGGAAGGCTTAAATCCGGTGATCGCTCCGGTTTAATTCCTTGCATTGCGGCGATGGCTCCTTCTTCGTGCTCTCGCCTCTATGGTCGACTCCGAGCGGAATCCGGTACAGCGACATTTGTCACATGCTCCTCACGCAGGGGCTCCGGCCGCCTCGGCTAGCAGCGCCCGCAGAACCTCAACGTCATCACAAACCGCTCTCCCCTGGGGCGCGCGGACGATCTTGAGTCCCGGGTTCAGAACGGTCCGGCCGTCCGGCAGCAAGAGCGTCGGAATGCCACGTATCTGGCCGTTCCCCTGCACGGACGGCGCCACTCGGGATTGTGCCGCCCCATCCTCCAACATCGCTCGAAAGAGCCCCACGTCGAGTCCGGCTTCGCTCGCCGGCCGCGACAGCTCGTCCATGCCTAGAGGTCGGGGGTGCTGGAAGATGGATCGACGGATGAGAAGATCGAGCTTCTCGGCGGCTTCGAACGACTGGGCCGCCGCCGCCTCGTACGCTTGGAAGAGCAACGTGCTGTCGATGGGCCAGAATCCGGAAGAAGGGTTCCAGTGGACGAAGGCATCGGGCTCGATCGTTCGTAGCTGCCGGACCCAGGCGCTCTCCTGCGATGCCGTTGGCTGAGAACCGTGCGTGGCGAGCGGCCAGGGATGAAATCGAACGTCGAGCTGCAGGTGATCGGCCGCCTTTATGCGTGCGATGCGCGTGGCCGCGACGTAGGAGAAGGGGCAAACATAGTCATGCCAGACGTGAAGCTTGTTGTCCACGACCGATCCTCCTCTCGCGACCCGCCGACACCCTCATCTGTAGCACCGTCCATGGCTCGCTTGCCGCGACAAAAGTCTCATGTTTCAGCCGGATACGTCACTCGGCCATCCTCGACCCGGGCGAACGCGGTCAACGTGTGGGGATTGGCTCGCGCGGGGGACATGATGTGGCTCACGGGGAAACCGCGCGCCGAAATCGCATCAGCGATCAAGGAGCGATGGCAACGCCAGGGGACCGCCTCGGCACACATGATTGCGGTCGGCCGCTCGGCAGCCAACTCCAGCAGATCATCTAGGGCAGACCGGAAGTCATCGGTTTGCATGTAATCTGCGAAGCCACGGAAGCTCGCATTGCGCCAGCCCATGTTGACGGAATCCGGAGCGAGCTTGCGGAATCCGCCCAGGCCCTTTAAGTGCGTGTACTGGATTGCTTCGGCCGCCAAAGCACGATCCAGCTCGTCTTTCATGAACTGTGGGTTTCGGCGCGAGCCGGCCGCGGTGCGCACATCCACGAGCTGCTCGACCCCGTGTGCTTTCAGCATCGCCACAAACTCGCTGAGGGATCGATTTGAATGGCCGATGGTGTACAGCATGCAAATTCCAGTGGGGTGACGAGAGGCACGCCTCTGTCTCTACCCTATCCTGGCGAGGCTGAGGGCGAGAAGCGACTTTCGTCACTGTGCGGGGCAAACAGGTGAAGCCAAACTAAGCCAAAGGAGGGTTCCACATGGACATCCGAATCGACTACTGTCGCGCCTGAGGCTACGGCTCGGAGGCGGCCAGTGTGGCGGCCCGGATTATCCAGGACTACGAGCCCGTGCTCGAGAGCTTGTGTCTTGGCTCGCACCAAGACGGTCGCTTCGATGTCTTTCTGGGAGATGACCCCATCTACCGAGCCCCGGAGCACCAGTACCGCTTGCCTGACTACGATGAGGATATCCGCCCCGTGCTCGAAAAGGTGCTCGCCCTCTCCTACTAGGTATCAATCTCCATGGAAAGGAGACCATCTATGGCTACTCTGACCAAAACACCGACAACCCCGATGTCCCTCCCGATGGCTTACGTGGACCCCGGCCGGCCCCTCGCGACCGTGTACGCCCATCTGAACGACTGGGCACATCTCAACGCAGCGCTCGAGACTCTTGAGGGTCGCGGAGCTCACCCGCGGCTGGTGTACGCCTATGAGATGCCGCAGTCCCGGCAGTTGCTCGCGATGTTGGTGCTCCAGAGCGAAGCGGGCGCCTCCGAGCTTTCCCACACGCTGAGCAGCATCTCGGGTCTCACCGTGGTATCCGTGCAGCCGCCGGATCGAGGGCTGGCCATGGCCGAGCAGCAAGCTCCGAACCTAGTGGGGACGGCTGCCGTAATCTTCGGCCGGCCGATCATCGGTAGTCTGACCGACGGAATCATCAAGGCACTTGGAGAGGAAGGCGAGAAACTGCTTCACCAGCGTGGGCGAGAGGCGGGGACCATGGCGGCTTCCGCGCTCCCGCCGCTCCTTCAGCAGTTGGGCGTGTCTGTCAACGTCGATTTGCTGACCAAGCGACTGGTCGACCTTCAGGTCATGGGCTGGGCAACGGTCGACGGGGCGACAGTGAATGAGGATCTCCATGGGACCATCACGTTGGTCGATACCTTCGAGTCGGAGGGCTGGAAGGGAAAAGCGACTTCTCCGAAGTGCCTGTTCATATCAGGCTTCATCGCCGGCGTTTTCTCATTCGCATTTCAACGGCAGTTCGACTGCACGGAGACTCAGTGCCAGGCGACCGGCGCCGCCAAGTGTCAATTTACCCTTCAGCCTTCATGAGCCCGAATGTCAAGAAACGCGGGCTGGAGGTTATCGACTTTCTGGCCATAGCCCAGGCGGGAGGCGAGCGAAAGCCGGCCTGGGGCCTGCAAACCGAAGACCTCAATCTCAACCTGGTTGTTCTTGAGGAAGGTGGCGGCATTGCTGAGCACACCAACGACGAAGTGGATGTGCTCATCGCCGGTATTGCCGGCGAGGGTCAGATCATTGTTGAGGAAGGTTCATATCCCATGAGGGCAGGGCAGGCAATGGTCCTTCCCAAGGGAACGCCGCGCTCGATCGGGTGCGCCGGCAACCGCTTCGTCTATCTCACCTGCCACCGCCGCCGCTCCGGTATCTGGCCGCAGGGTCTGTCACGGCCGGAGGCCCACTCGGGGAGATAACCGCTCGGGCCGACGTGTCCTGACTACAAACGCGGCGCCGCTCTGCAGGCGCGTCCGGCCTACGGGTCGCCGATTTCGTTGTTGAGCTGGGTCGTCGATCCGTCCTTTGTCTCGGCCTCGAGGGGCCGAGGCTCGGTCGCAGACCGCCATGACTGCATGCTGCTGTGACAGAAGTCGCTGTTCGTCGTGGCGTTTTCGCGGCACTATCGTTACGAGAGCCGCGGAATCAAGGCGCCAATCGGCGTGCGGTCGGCCTGTTAGGAGAACTCTATGGCTTACGTGATCGCCGCGCCATGCGTCGGCGTCAAGGACGGGTCCTGCGCCGAAGTCTGTCCGGTCGAATGCATCCATTCCCAACCGGGAGATGACATGTTCTTCATCGATCCGGACGAGTGCATCGACTGCGGAGTCTGTGTCCCGGAGTGCCCGGTCGATGCGATCTTCGCCGAGGAAGAGCTTCCTGCCCAGTGGGAGCGCTTCACCCAGGTCAATGCGGAGTACTCGGAGGCCAACGCGGACCTCTTCCGGTGAGCCGGCGATGAGCGCACGCCGGCCAGAGGTGTGTGGAGGCGCAATGACGGAGGAACAGGGCCGCACTCCGATCTTTGCGGGACGCAGAGTCGGTTGTGACGGACTACTCGCCTAATCGCAGCTGCTCCACGTGAGACCGTTCGATCCCAGGCCCTTTGAGAACTCCCTCCAGGGCCAGCAATGTGTACTTAACGTCAAGCCCTCCGCCATAGCCACCGGGCGAGCCGTCGCTGTGTACCACCCTATGGCATGGAACGACGATGGGCAGCGGGTTGGTGGCGCAGGCCGTACCAACCGCGCGTGCCGCCCTCGGCCTTCCCGTGGCTCGCGCCACCTCGCCATAGCTTTCAGTTCGTCCGTAGGCGATGACGCGGAGGTGATCGAGTACCTGACGCCGGAACCCGGACGATAGGCGCAAATCAAGCGGCAGCTCGAAACTCAGGCGTTTGCCCTCGAAGTACTCGTCGAGCTGTCCGGCAGCCTCTTCCACACGTTTCGGAGCATGCAATATACGGGAGCTGACCTTGTATGCCAGCTGACCCAGGACTGCGTCGTGGTCCTCGCGTCCGAACGCCACGCGCACCAGCCCTTGGGGCGAGGCCGCCAGCAACAGCGGGCCGATCGGCGTTTTCACGACGTGATAGGCGACATCCAGCACGCCTGCATGGCCGGCTCGCTCGACGAGCCTATCGTGCAGCCGTCCCAGGTCTGTCGCGGAAACTGTGCCGAGTGCGCTAAGCACATCGCTCATGATGCTTCTCCTCTCATCATCTCGCTGTCTCTGTACGTCTTCCGC
>JBOGSL010000196.1:0-3664 GCA_050695395.1 Chloroflexota bacterium
CGATGAGCGCGGCCGTGAACGTGCGCGCATAGGCTCGCCACTCACGCGCGCTCGCGTCCTCCGCGTCGGGGATGAGGGAGCGAGCGAGCTGGTCGGCATCCGTCTCGGTTTCCACTTCGGCGAACAGGTCCCAGCGTACGGCGCGGGAATCGAAGGGCGTCAGGATTTCATCACCGCGGTAGGGGCGGTAGAAGCGATCGAGGTACCCGCCGTCGGGGTCGGCGATGAGGGCGCGGTCGCCGCGGTCGAGCGCGGCGGCGAGGATTTCGCGGATGGCAGTCGATTTGCCTGTGCCGGTGGTGCCGATGAGCTTGAAGTGCTTGGTCTCATCGAGCGGCGGGACGGGGATGCCGGCGAGAGTGACAGTGCCGGGGGTGGTGCGAGCGGCGCGCCTTTGCGCGGATCGGCCCTCGAGAATGCGTGTGCCGCGGCGGTGAACTTCGGTGGCGTGGGAGCGAGCGGCGAGGCCGCCCAGGACGTAACCCAGGATGGGTGGCGCGAACGCCGTCGCTCCAATGGGAAGACCGAAGGCGGTGTGATTCGTTCCGTGAAGCAACGCACCGTGAGCCAGTGCGCTGTGCAGGGTCAGGTGTCGCGCGAGCGTCTCAATCCACTCGAGACCGAGTGCGAGTGCGATGCCGATCAAGGGAGCGTAAAGGAATTGGCGACGCGGCGCGCGCGCCGTGAACAGCCCGAGTGCGAACGGGACCGTGACGAGGAGGTAAAGCGTCAGCGCTTGAAGGAGCGCTTCGGGGATCCCGCCGAGCCTCAAGGCGAGCACCGCCGATCCCCTCGGGTCATCTCAAGACGTAATAGTCGCCGTCGGGGCCGAAGGCGCCTCTTGCCTTGTCGATGCGGACGCAGACCTTGGGAGCCCCGCGCCCGCGTGCGCAGTGCCTGACGTCGAAGGCACCGCTGCGCCCGTCGAGGGCGGCGACGGTCGCTTGGCGGTCGGCGATCTCGACGCGTGTCGGGACGAAGGCGAGCATGGGGAGAAAGCCCAGAGACGCCCCGAGGACGGCGAAGATCGGCGTGATCCACAGCGCGCGATTTCCCGCGGTGAGGTGAACGCGGTGCAGCGCCGCGACCGCTTCGTCAAGCTCCGCCTGAAATTCGCCGAGCTCGGCGATGAGTGTGCGCCGCAGCGTGTCGCGGATGACAGTGTCGAGGCTTTGGGTGTGCTCGGTGAGGCGCTTGACGGCCGCATCGGCCGCGGCGTGCTGCTGCTTGGCGAGATCGAGAAGAAGGCCTGCTTGTAGGGCAGCATCGTCCATCGGGTTGTCCTCGGGCCTCGGGATACCGAGTGAGGGTGGCGAAAGGACGGCCGGCGGACCAGAGGCGAATCGGGGGGCGTTTTCGGGGATAGGCGGGCCGGTGAGGCGGCGGGTGCCGATCGCCGGGAGCGCGGACCCGGTGGGCGTCTCGAGCGGCCCGCCCGATCCCTCAGAGTGCTAGGCGGCTACCGCGGTCACGGCGACGGCCAGCTTTGCAACCTGGGACAGCCGCGCTCCGGGTCTTAGGCCCTTGGCAAACAGAGCGGCAATCTCCGGTTCGTTGTCGCGCAGCCATCGGAGGCTCACCTTGGGACCCTCGTACCACATTCCGCGCAGCGCGAAGTAGTCTTCCAGGAGGGCATTCAAGAGCCATACGCGTCGAAAATGCCCTTCGGCGTCGGCCCTTCTGGCACGGTCCAGCATCTTCTGCGCCCAATGCCGGCGCAGCGTCATCTCATCGGGACTCAAAGCCTTGGGGCCGCGAGCGTGAAGCCGATCGATACGGTGTAGGAGCGTCTCGCCGAACCGGCGCTTCTGGAAGAGCACGCGTCCGCCTCGGATCCGCAGCAGCTCCGCGGGCTTCGCCTTGCCTTCTGGGTAGACGAAGGCGTCGACGTACGCGCGGCCGAGCCGCCGGGCCACATGCCTCACTGGGCCACTTTGGCAGATCCCTACGAGGTCGTAGTCCGACGCCGGCGAGTGATCGCCCCGGGCTCGGGAACCGTACAGGATCACCGTGTGGCACCGATAGTTGCGCTTGAGCTCGCCGGCCAGCCGGGCGAGTACGGTGGTCCGAGCGCGGGTGCCGGGCTTCCAGCTCTTCGTTCGCGTGGTCAATGTGGCACCCATGGGAGGCATCGTCACCCCCTGATTCGGCTCTGCCGTACTGGGCTCGACGCTCGTCAAAGGGTTCTAGCGGGCGTGGGGGATGGTACGGCGCATGCCTTGCGGGTCAGGCGGAATCCCTGACCCAGGTGAGGAAGTCGGTGTGCAGGCTGTAGGCGATGAGGAAGACGACTAGCCCGATCCCCACCTGGTCGACGCTGGTGAGGATGTGGTGGTAGCCGGTTGCGATCTCTCGGGCGAACGCGATCGCCATCACGACGTAAAGGCTGCTCAGCGTGAGCGCGAGGAGCTGGCGCAGGTAGGGCACGGCGAAGGCAAACAGGAGTCCCAAGAGTGCGAAAATCCCAAGCCCGATGCTGTGCGCCTTCAGATATACGTCGAGCGAGAGGAGAAGGCACTCGACCAGAACGACGTTGATCCCTTGAGATTGATACCGATACTCGAAGAGGCCGCTCGCGACCGAGCGGCGAGTCAGGCCATATCGGGCGTTGAGGTTTTGGGATCCGATGGCCATCGAGTCACTTCCAATTTGTGAGAATCGATTTCCGCTGCGGTGCAGCACGGGGAACTGGCCGGTAGCAGACCATACGATACTGCAAGAGATTGCGGCCCGGAAGATGCCGAGCGGCTTCGAACGGGCGCTTCTCGAGGGACAGCGGAAAACGCCGATCTTGTCGGGACGATATCGCGATGCAGCGGCTCGCGATGTGCGACCGCTTTCGTTCGCGGCACTCGCCGGCATTGCGGGGCGCGAGTCCGAGTCGCGAGTCGCAGATGCCCTGCGGGGCAATGTGCGTCACAGGCCGTAGTCATGATTGGCCTTCCGGTCCCGCGTGGTGTCGGCGTCCTGCGCCTTGTCCTTTTCTCGCTCCGCGCTCTTTCGCCTCTGATCAGTCTTCCAGTCGAGCCACGATTCAACGGCTCGCGCCCGGGTGCGCTCGGCGAGCTCGGCGACGGTCTCGGTGGGGGCAGCCTTCGCAGCGGTGAGGTCCTGGGAGAGCTCGAGGCGCGAATCTCGGGTGTGGGCGGGCGCCGGCCGAGCCGAGGGTTCACTGCGCGGCAGGGCCACGGCAGGTGCGTGTGCGCGCAGGGCCTCGAGCACCCGCGCGCGTTGGGCAGCGGCGAGGTCGGAGCAGACCTCAAGGATCGAGCGGTGGACCTCGAGGCTCTCGCGCATCACGCGCCCGAGCTCGGCGGCGAGCGCCAGGCGCTTGGTCGCCTCCTGCTCCACGCGCCAGCCCACCTCCGTGTTACGGCCCCGGCGCTGCATCGCGGTGAGCTTGGGACCCAAGTGCTCTGTGGGGGCCCGCTCGATCCCCTGGGCCTTGAGGCTTCGCGGATCAATCCGCGCCTCCTGCCCGGCCGCATGCAGGTGCTCGTTCGCCAGCTCGCTCCAGCGGGTTCTGAGCCACGTGATCTCCTCGGAGGCCGTGGGCAGGCCGCGCTTGCGCCGGTCGGTGTCAGAGAGCTCCATGACGGTCTTGGCCCCGAGACCGCTCGCCGTCACCTCACGCGTCGTCGAGAGGAGGTGTACGTGGTAGTTG
>JBOGSL010000197.1:0-7711 GCA_050695395.1 Chloroflexota bacterium
TCCTGGTCGCGCCGGTGCGGACCGCCGTCGGCCGCTACCAGGGCGGATTCAAGCAGACGCCCGCCTCCGATCTGGGGGCGGCAGCCATTCGGGCGGCGCTCGAACGCGCAGGCGTTGACGCGAGTGACGTCGACGAAGTCGTCATGGGGTGCGTCGGCGAGGTGGGCGAGGACGCCTTCAACGCCCGCCTCTGCGCCCTCAAAGCCGGCTTACCCGTGGGCAGCGTGGCCTACAACGTCAACCGCCTGTGCGGCTCCGGCCTCCAGGCGATCAACTCCGGGGCCATGGCGCTCCTCACCGGCGACGCCCGCGTCGTCGTGGCCGGCGGGGACGAGAACATGACGATGCAGCCGTTCCTCGATTACGACGCGCGGGACGGCTATGCCCTCGGACACCACACTCTCATAGACGGCACCCTTTCGCTTGTCACAGATCCCTTCGGTTGCTATCCCATGGGGCAGACTGCCGAGAATGTGGCCGATCGATATGATGTGGGTCGAGAGCAGCAGGACGAGTTCGCCCTCCGGAGCCAGCAACGGGCAGCCCATGCAAGCGAGAATTGCTGGTTTCGAGATCAAATAGTTCCCGTAACGGTGAGAGAGAAGCGGGAGACACGCGAAGTGACCGCCGACGAACACATTCGCCCGGACACGACTCTGGAAAGTCTCAGCCGGCTCCGCCCGACCTTTCGAGAGGGCGGCTCGGTGACAGCGGGAAATTCCTCCGGTATCAACGACGCGGCAGCGGCAGTGGTGGTGACCAGCAAGGAACGAGCAGCGGCGGAGGGATGGGAACCGCAGCTGGAGCTGGTGGAAGCGGCGGTGGCCGGAGTCGAGCCGGAAGTGATGGGATATGCTCCGACCTATGCGATTCGCAAAGTGCTGGAGCGGGCCGGCATGACACCCGCCGACATCGATCTGATGGAGCTCAATGAGGCGTTCGCCGCGCAGGCAGTGGCGGTTATTCGAGACACGGGGTTCGACGAAGATCGCGTGAATGTAAACGGCGGCGCGATTGCCATGGGTCACCCCATCGGCGCCACCGGCACGATCTTAACAATCAAACTGCTGCACGAGCTGCGACGCCGGCACCAGGAGTATGGTTTGGTTACTATGTGCATTGGCGGCGGCCAGGCGATCGCGGCCATCGTCCGAAATGCGGCATGAAATTCACTGTTGCCGTGGCACCATTCCGCGCCATAAAATTGCGCCGATGCGGAGGTCGGGCTCCGTGTCAGAGGGAGGCAAACGTACTGTAGAAGCGAATCCGCGGAATGTTGTTCGAAAGGACTGAAAGGAAGGATTTGATGACACATCGCCGGTTGTTTCGAGGGGCTGTTCTGACAGCTGTCGCCTTAAGCCTTGCCCTGGCTAGCTACGTGCCCAGCGCTCGCGCGGCATCCTCGGCCTCTCCGAAAGTAACGATCACGGTCTGGAATGCTTACACCCACGGTCTCGGTGACGCGTTCAACCATCTCGTCACCAAGTTCCAGACGTTATACCCCAACATTACGGTCCAGTCGATCGTATCGCCCAACTACACGGCGCTGTTCCAGAAAGAAGAGAGCGCCGTGCTGGCGGGCAACCCACCGACCGTCGGGCAGGCTTACGAGAGCTACGTGCGACAGTTCAACGGCCAGCACGCCATTCAGAACCTCGCCCCGTATATCAACGGCAAGAGTGGCCTGAGTAAGAAGCAGATCAACGATTTCTTTGCGAAGGACTGGAAGGACGGTCTGCTCGGCAAGCAGCGCCTCATGATGCCGTTCTCGAAGAGCGACATCGTCCTCTACTTCAACCGCGCTCTCCTGAAGAAGAACGGCATCAGCTCTCCACCGAAGACCTGGTACCAGTTCTCGAAGGACTGCAAGAAGCTCACGAAGCGCTCGGGTGGAAGGGTCACTCAGTGGTGCACCACCATCCAGATGGACGAGTCGAACTGGTTCACCTGGGAGCGAGAGTGGGGCGGCCAGGTCCTGAGCCACGGCAAGGCCGCGTTTGATAACCGCAAGGGCATGGCTCCGGTGGAGTTTTTCCGCAACCTCGTCAAGAAAGGCGAGGTCGTCGTCTCCAACAACTTTAACTACCAGGACCAGGCCGATTTCGACGCCGGCAAGACCGGCTTCGACATCTCCACCAGCGCCGGCCGTACCTACGAAGTTTCGGGCGCCAAACCTGGAGTCGAAGTAGCCGAAACCACGTTCCCGGCCGGCCCGGCGCATCGCGCCACCGAGATTTACGGCGCGCCCATGACCATGTTCAAGAAGGCAAGCGCGGCCGAGAAGAGCGCGGGTTGGTTGTTCCTGAAGTGGCTAACGGAGCCGCGGCAGACCGCGTACTGGGCCGAGAACACGGGCTACATGCCGGTGCGCAAGTCCGCCCTCAAGCTCTCGTCGATGAAGAAGTACTACAAGCAGTTCCCCCAGGATCGAGCGAGCGTGCAACAACTGAAGTACGCCATCTCAGAGCCGACCTACTCGGGTTGGAGCAAGGCTCAGACGGACCTGGAGACGGATCTCATCGCCGCGTTGAGCGGCACCAAGTCGGTGCCGGACGCGATGAAGAGCGCGGCCGCTCAGGTCAACTCGGACCTCGGTCACTAGCTCAATGATTCGCCCGGCCGGTAGCCGTAGCTCCGGCCGGGCGATAGCCTTGCTTGTGGGAAAGGAGAAGCATGCAGCTGCAAAGTGACGCTCGGGCAGTAAGCGTCATCGATGCTGAGGTCGCGCAACGGAACGCCGAGCGTCTCCCCGTAAAGCGTCGTGGCCTGGGCGCGCTTCCCTGGGTCTATCTGGCTCCGGCCTTGATCATCCTGCTGGTATGGCAGGTTCTGCCCGTCCTCTACACTCTGTACCTGAGCGTGCACCAGGCTACCTCCCTGCTCGGCGGGGCGTTCGTCGGTCTTGCGAACTACCAGCGCCTCATCCACGACCCGGAGATACGCGACTCTCTTATGGCCACGATCTGGTTCACCATCGGAACGGTGCCGGTGGGAGCGGCGATAGCACTGGGTCTGGCCTTGCTGCTCTTCGAGAAGATCCCCGGGATCGGCTTCTTTCGAACCATGGTGCTGCTGCCCTTCATTACCCCCGTGGTCGCCACCACGATCGTCTGGCAGTGGATCTTCAATACGCAGTATGGCTTCCTGGACAGCATCCTGTATTGGATGCATGTGCCGACGGTCGATTGGTTCACGTCGCCATTCTGGTCAATGGTCATCCTGGTCGCCTACAGTCTCTGGCACGAGGTCGGCTTCACCGTCCTCATCATGCTTGCCGGGCTGACCAACATCGACCGGGAAGTCAGGGAAGCAGCACGCATTGATGGGGCCAATGGATGGCGCGAGTTCCGTTTCATCACGCTACCTCTCATGAGTCCGTGGCTATTCTTTGTGCTTGTCATCAACTCGATCGGGGCCTTCAAGGTCTTCACTCAGGTCCTGACGCTCACGGGCGGCGGTCCGGGCCATGCCACCACGATCGCCGGCTTCCTCATCGAGCAGGTGGCATTCAATTTCTTCGACCTGCCCTACGCTGCCGCGATCTCGGCGGCGGTTCTGGCGCTCGTTGCCATTCTCACCATGATGCAGTTCGCTTTCTCGCGAAGAATGGTGTTCTACCAGTGACGTGGGTAGAGGCCTCATGACCGTATCCGCGGGCGAAACGGCTGTCGCCACTCGTCGCGCCCGCGCGAAATCGTTTCGCCGGCTGCGGCGCTGGCCCACCGTCCTTCGCTTTCTTGTGCTGGTGGCCGTCGCGATCATCTTTGGGTTCCCCTTCTACTGGGTCGTGCTGACCTCGCTCATCCCGACCGACCTAGTCTTTACCTTTCCGCCGGACCTTCTGCCCCAGTGGGACTGGGGGAACTACGCCACCGCATGGCAGGCGTCGCCCTGGACTCAGTACTTCATCAACACCTTTATCATCGCCATCTCCACAGCCGTCCTGGTGCTGATTACGTCCGTGCTCTCCGGCTACGCGTTGGCCACCATGAACTTCCGAGGAAAGAAGCTCGCCCTCGGCATCATCTTTGGCAGCCTGATCATGCCGGCCGTGGTGGCCATTATTCCCGACTATGTGATTGCCAACTCGCTGCATTGGCTGAATTCGTATGAGGTGCAGATCATTCCCTGGGGCGCGAGCACGTTCGGCATCTTTCTGATGATGCAGTTCTATCGCGGGCTTCCCTCCGAGCTTTGGGACGCCGCTCGGATGGACGGCTGCTCCCGCCTGCGCTTCCTGTGGTCCATTGGCGTTCCACTAGCCAGGCCCGCCCTCGCCACCATCGGCCTGTTCATTTTCCTGGGAGCCTATAACTCCCTGATCTGGCCACTTGTCATGACGCAGGGCAACGGACTGGACGCCGGCGTGCAACCGATTGAGGTCGGCGTGTACAGTTTCATCGGCGATAACGGCACTGCCTTCAATTTGCTGGCCGCGGCCACCGTCTTCACCATGGCCCCGGTGATCTTCCTCTTCCTGCTCTTGCAACGGACATTCGTCAGAGGAGTGGTGCGTAGCGGGATCAAGGGTTGACCACCGTCACGGTGCTGGCCGGAGAGCGCACTATTGGTGGAACCCAGATCGTGATCGAAGATCATGGGGCGCGTCTGCTGTTCGACTGCGGGATGGCCTACGATCCCGCCGGCAATCCCTTTGCGCACGTCCGCTCCAGGCGGCCCGAAGCGCTCAGCGACATCCTCACGCTGGGCTTTGCGCCCGTGGTACCGGGTCTCTATCGAAACACGAATCCTCACTTGTCGCCTGCGCTCCCTCCGGATCACGGTCCTTTGGCGGTCGCCCTCAGTCACTCGCATCTGGACCACACCCACCTAGCGGGCTTTGTGGATCCAACGGTTCCGCTTTACTCGTCGGCGGAGACGGGTCGCATCATTCGAGTGCTGGGTGAAGCAGGCCACAATTCCGCCCCGGTTACTCGGGCCGTGGGGGCGGTCTCGCCGGATGGGGAGTTTCAGGTAGGTTATATGAACGTCCGGCTTCTCCCGGTGGACCACGACGTCGCGGGCGCCCGGGGTATGCTCATCGAAACATCCGAGGGCACGATTGCGTATTCGGGCGATCTTCGTCTGCACGGTAAGCACCCGGACCGCTCGCTCGCCTTCGCTCGCAACGCGCGAGCAGCCAACGCGCGGCTGCTCATCCTCGAGGGCACGCGTCTCACGCCGCCGAGCGAGGAGGGCGCGCCGCCGCAGGAGTCACGCCGCGAGGACGAGGTGGTACCGCTCACCGTCGAAGCCCTAGAAAACGTGCCGGGCAGGCTCGGAGTCGTCCTGCTTACGCCGGAGAATGCCGAGCGAGTTGAAGACATGGCGGCGGCAGTGAGCGCGGTGGGCCGGTTGCTCGTCCTCGATGTTGAGGCGCTTGCCTTCGTTACCGCCGCCCTGGGCCGGCCCATGCTTGCCCCGCATGCGGCGTACGTGCCCTCTACCGTGCCGGAATCCTCCCTGCCTGAAAGCTATCGCTCCGCAATCGCGTCGGCTCCGGAAGTGCTGTCCGCGAACCGCATAGCGGCCGACCCTGGCTCCTACCTTCTTCGCCTGGCTTTCGATCGCTTCGCCGACCTGCTGGATCTCTCGCCCCAGGGCGGCGTGGTGGTACATGCCAACGGCCAGCCGCTGGGCCGCTTCCACCCTGCCTGGGATCAACTCCTCTGGTGGATCGAACGGCTAGATATGACGCTCGTTCAGGCGGATAGCACCGGGCACGCCGAGCCGGAGGCGCTGGCAACGATCGCCGCGGAGTCAGGGGCGCCGGTTGTCATGGCCATCCACTCTCGTTACCCGGAGCTCATGCCGGTCCCGCCGGAGAGACTGCTCCTTCCGCTGCGGGGCCATCGCTACGAGCTGAACATGATGGGATGAGATGAGCCGGATCATCTTCGATCTGGATGGAACGCTGTATGAAGACGAGCGCGTTCATCAGCGATACGCTGAGGATCTGGCGGCGACGTTGCCGGAGGGTCGCTCCCGAGAGTTCCTCAGGCATTGGCGCCGAGCGCGCGCGGGCGAGGGAGTGCTGGCAGTGGGACTGGGCTATGATGAGGGCCGCGACCAACTCTTCCGCTTTCGGGAAGATCGCGTCACGCACCGGTTACTGTGGAGCGGCGAAGAGATCCCGTCGGATGAGCCGGGGCCGCTGTTTGGCCCGTACCACTTCATCGGCGACTGGTGGCAGCTGCTCAAGGACCTGGCGGCACATCACGGCATCTCGCTCGAGCAGAACAATGCGGCGTTTCGAGCCACTCGTGAGTGGATGTCGAAAGCCGGGTTCCCGCTGAGAAGCGAGCCCGGTCTAGATGCAAAGCTCGCGAAACTAGGGCAACAGCACGACCTCGTCGCCATGAGCAACTCGCCGCGAGCAAGCGTGGAGGATGTGCTCGCGCAGTTGGGAGTCGAACGGTGCTTTCAGGAAGTGGTGCCAGACGCAGCGAAGCCGGCCGGTCTCGTGGACTACCTTGCTCGCACCGGCGCTGCTGACGTGGTCTCCATTGGCGACCACTACATCAACGACATTGAGCCGGCTCTCCGGGCCGGCGCCCGGACAATTTACATCGATCGACATGGCACGAGACTGGGTGAGGAGTCTGGAAACTGCCGGCTTGTCGGTTCCATCCCCGAGGCCTGGGAGGTGCTGCTCGAGGATTAGCGGCTCCGCGACCTAGAAAGGATAAAAATGCTCAATCGCCTCCAGCAGTTAATGCGCAGACACACTTCACCTGCCGCCGCAGAGCACGCCCGTCCGTCCGACGCCACGCCTGCCCCCGTTATCCTCGACTCCTACGTGCGAGAAGCACCGACCGGTGAGGCGGCACTCAGAATCTTCCAGGGAGAGTGGAGCTCCCGTCTTCCTCCTCCGAACGACAAATGCACCGGCCAGGTGCCACTCTTCGAGGACGCCCGCGTCACCTCGATGCTCGAGCAGCTCGGCGGTGTCGACGGCTTCCGCATCCTCGAGCTTGGCCCGCTCGAGGCTGGTCACAGCACCATGCTGGAGCGAGCGGGCGCCGCATCAATCACGGCGATTGAGGCTAACACCCGCTCGTACTTGAAGTGTTTGCTGGTGAAGGAGCTGCTGGGCCTGAAGAGCTGCAACTTCCTGCTCGGTGATCTCACTGAATACCTGCGCACCGGCCCCGGGCGTTTCGATCTCTGCCTCGCCAGCGGTGTGCTGTACCATCTTCGCGACCCCATCGAAACCCTCGGACTGATCGCCTCGATCACCGATCGCGTCTTCCTCTGGACCCACTACTTCGACCCCGAGGTGATCGCCGCTCGCCCAGACCTCACCGCCAAGTTCGGGCCCGGCATCCCGGCGAGAGCCGGCGATTTCGAGTACGTCTCCTACGGCTACGCCTACAACGATGCTCTCAACTGGCAGGGTTTCTGCGGCGGCAGTGCCGATCACAGCGTCTGGCTCTCTCGAGACGACATCCTGCGACGCCTGCGCACCCTCGGCTTCCATCACCTGCAGATCGAATTCGATCACAAAGACCACCCCAACGGGCCCGCCTTCGCCGTGCTCGCTCAGCGGTAGCGGAGGGGTGACTGAATGAGTCGCGACGTCAGGCGGAGGCGCTAACAACGATCGCCGCGGAGTCAGGGGCGCCGGTTGTCATGGCCATCCACTCTCGTTACCCGGAGCTCATGCCGGTCCCGCCGGAGAGACTGCTCCTTCCGCTGCGGGGCCATCGCT
>JBOGSL010000198.1:0-6042 GCA_050695395.1 Chloroflexota bacterium
TCACGCTGACCATGGCCGTGTTGGGTTTTGCCGCTTACCAGCTCAGTTTGATCCCTGCGGCGAGCCTGCTCCGGCTCGTGCCCGAAATGATCTTATTCGCCGGCCTGGGGTGGCTGGGCAGTCGCTACGTAGTTACCCTACGGAAGTCGTCAGGCCAGGCTCTGGGTACCTCAGCGCAAATCGCCACGTTGCTGATACTGCCGTTCGGCCCGGCGCTACTGTCTATAGCCGCAGCGAAACTGGTCGCACTGCTGTTCACGAGGGCCGCCTCCCGGCGAGGCACGCCACGCGCCATTATGCTCAACCTAGGAGGAGTCGCGCTCGCGAACGGCGCGGCGGGCGGCGCCTACGCGCTCATGCATGGTCCGGACTTCATGTTCGCCGGACACCGCCCGCTCGTGCTTCTCTCGGTTCCGGTGCTGGTAGTAATGGTGACCGTCTTTGTATTTGTCAACGTCTCGGTCGTGGCCGGCGTGAACACGGCCATGCACTCCGAGAGATTCGATCGCATCCTTTGGCAGACGGCGCAGGGGAACCTCGGGGGAGAAGTTGCGCTGGTGGTAGTCGGCATTATCCTGGCTGTCATCTGGCGCGTCAATCCGGTCGCTAGCCTTCTGGTGATCGTGCCGATGGTCATAAGTATTCGTTCCTTCGAACAACTGGTCAGGCTGGGCGACGAGACGGTTGAGTCGGTAAAGAAGATGGCACGGCTTCTGGATCTGCGGGACACAGGCACGTCTGACCACTCTCAGCGTCTGGCGGAGACCTGCGGCCGCCTCGCGAAGAAGATGGGCATGACTCCGGAGCATGTGGCGGACATCGTGCTGGGAGCGCAGGTGCACGATATCGGGAAGGTGGGCGTCCACAACGACCTACTCCTGAAGCCCGGCCCACTGACCGACGACGAGCGAGACGTGATGCAGCAGCATCCGGCTTCGGGCGCCGACGTTCTGGAGAGCTTCAGCGCCTTTCGAGACATCGTTCCTATGGTCCGGCACCACCACGAGCGCTGGGACGGCACGGGCTACCCGGACGGCCTCGCGGGTGCCGCCATCCCGATAGGCGCTCGGATTCTCACCGTGGTGGACGCCTTCGACGCGATGGTCTCCGACCGCCCCTACCGTAAAGGCTTGCCGGTCGAGGAGGCGGTTTCGAGGCTCAGGGACGCAACGGGGACCCAGTTCGATCCGGAGGTCTCCGAGACGTTTATCGACATGATCATCGAGGATGGCATCTACACCCCCGTCGAGAACGCTCAGCGTCCGAGCGAGCTCCGGATCGTGGGCGGGGTGAAGGCCACAGGAACGGCCGGCGGTTGACGGCCGGCTCTCGGACGGCCGGCGGCTGACGGCCGGCTACGCAGGTAGGGCGCGCCGCGAAGTCGTAGCTCGGGGCTCTGTCCCCGTGCCGCGAGCGAAGCGAGAGGCGAACTGCGCAACCGCCTGGTCCGACGATTGGGCGAAGAACTTGGACCTGCTGTCTTTGCTGCAGATGGTGACGAAGTAGAGATCGGCCCGAGCGTAGTCGCCCGTCCGCTCCCGATTCATCGGCACGAGCTCGATATCCTCGCGGTCTGAGACACGCTTCGCCGCGCCCATCCGCAGCCGGCCCGCACTCACCTTCTCTCATGCGCTAACCAAGGACGCACGAACGAGGATCGAACGCTGCGCCGGCGCCCACGTGTTTCGCCATCATCCGGAGCCCGCCGGAGGTGGAGCGTGGCGGAGATCGAAAGGATTTCGAGCGTGTCCCGATACATCGGGAACCTGCGGAACCCGTCGCGAAGTCGAGCATTGGCCGAGCGACCGCGGAACGATCTGCGATGCGCGTACGTCGGGGCTACATCGCGATGAGCCCCTCGCTTCGCTCGCGGCACGGGGACAGAGCCCCGAGCTACGGTGGGGCACAGGGGCCACAGCCTCGAGTTACGGTGGGTGCACAGGGCAGCCCTGGCGTGAACGGGTCCGGCTTCTCCGTTTGGACCATTCGGCCCTGGCCGAAAGTCCTTCTTTCGACCCATTGACCCATTGACACGCGGCCGGTGGGCCCTTAAATTAGGGGGCGAAAGGCCTATGCCCGTCGAGAAGCGAGGCGTTGAGGGTCTTAGCAAGGAGAGGCACATGCGAAATGAGCTCGAGTGGGTCGACCCCACCAAGTCTGAGTATTTCTGGATCGACCACTAATCGACCCGGATCCAACTAAATCGGAATGCTTCTGGATCGAGTGGTAATCGCTCGAATATCTTAGTAAGCAATCCCCCACCTGTACGAGGGCTATTTTCCCCCAACGAATGGCCTACGTGAGGAAAACCCGGTGCCCCTTGGCACCGGGTTTTTTGTGCCGCCGCGATGGAGCGCGCGGAGCGGTGATGGCATTTCTGAGGAGGCAGATGCGCGGATCGGCCACGTCCCGGTATGGAGATAGCGCCGCCGGAAATAACCGTGCCGGAGATAGCGGTGGCGGCAGGCATTTCGGGAGCTCGTTTCCCACATCGAGCCGCAAGTCCCTGGGAGATCCTCACGGCCCGTGGAAGCCTTCGATATCGTCTTCCGGCCCTCAAAGGCAATTGGCTTCCTCATATTCGCTATAATTGGCTATTGCGATAAGTCCAATTTTCGGCTACTATGACGGCAACTTGAAGACGAGGTGATAGGCATGGAAACGGGAACCTGGAAGGCCAAATCAGGATTAGCTCAGATGCTCAAGGGCGGCGTGATTATGGATGTAGTCACCGCCGATCAGGCGAAGATCGCCGAGGAGGCGGGCGCCGTCGCGGTGATGGCGCTGGAGCGCGTGCCTTCTGATATTCGAGCTCAGGGCGGCGTGGCGCGGATGAGCGACCCGGCTCTGGTCGAGGACATCATGCATTCGGTGACGATCCCGGTCATGGCCAAGTGCCGCATCGGTCACTTCGCGGAGGCTCAAGTGCTGCAGGCGCTTGGCGTCGACTATATCGACGAGAGCGAAGTGCTCACGCCGGCCGACGACAAATATCACATCGACAAGCACGAGTTTTCAGTGCCGTTCGTCTGCGGAGCGCGAGACCTGGGTGAGGCGCTACGGCGGATTGGCGAAGGCGCGGCAATGGTGCGTACCAAGGGCGAGGCCGGCTCGGGCAATATCGTCGAGGCGGTGCGGCACATGCGGGCCGTGGTGGACGGCATCAAGTACGTGCAAGCGCTCTCACGTGAGCAGTTGATGGCTGCCGCAAAGGACCTGGGTGCCCCGTACGAGCTGGTGCAGTACGTTCACGAGCACGGCTCTCTGCCGGTGGTGAATTTCTGCGCCGGGGGTGTGGCCACGCCGGCCGACGCGTCGCTGATGATGCAGCTCGGCGCCGACGGTATCTTCGTCGGCTCCGGCATCTTCAAGAGCGACAATCCGGCGCAGCGCGCCAAGGCGGTCGTCGAGGCGACGACGCACTACGAGCAGCCGGAGACGGTGGCCGAGGTGAGTAAGGGCCTGGGCGAGGCGATGCGCGGGCTGGAGATCAGCTCGATCCCCGAGCGGGAGTTGCTGGCGACGCGAGGCTGGTAGTGAAGATCGGCGTCCTGGCCCTGCAGGGCGATGTCGCCGAGCACCGCCGGATGCTTTTCGAGGCAGGCGCCGAGCCGGTTTTGGTAAAGCGAGAGGAGCAGCTGGAGGACATCGCCGGGCTGATCGTGCCCGGCGGCGAGAGCACGACCATCGGCAAGTTGCTGAGGCGCTTCGGCATACTCGAGCCCTTGCAGCAGCGTATCGCTGAAGGCCTGCCCGTATATGGGACATGCGCCGGCATGATCCTCCTGGCGGACAACGTCGAGGACCCAGGGCGGGATCAGCCACTTGTCGGAGGCATGGACATCACCGTTCGTCGAAACGCGTTCGGCCGTCAGCGCGAGAGCTTCGAGACGGATCTCGATGTCCCGGCGATTGGAGGCGAGCCGCTGCACGCGGTTTTCATACGAGCGCCGTCGATCGAGCGACTGGGGGACGCGGTCGAGCCGCTGGCCACGGTCGATGGGAAGATAGTCGCGGCGCGGCAGGAAAACCTGCTCGTCACATCCTTTCACCCGGAGCTTAGCGATGACAGCCGCATGCACCAGTACTTCATGGAGATGGCGAGGGCCTGATGGTCGACGTACTGGTCGATCCGGAGGCGGCAGAGCCCCTGCACCGTCAGGTATATCGGTCGATACGCGGCTCGATACTCGCGGGCGAGATGCATCCAGGTGAGCGAGTGCTTCCGTCTCGCGGCCTGGCGGACAAGCTGTCCCTGTCTCGCACCACGATCACGCAGGCGTACGATCAACTGCTTGCGGAGGGTTATCTGGAGGCTCGGACCGGCTCGGGAACGTATGTTGCGGGAAGTTTGCCGGCGGAAGGTCCGATGCTGCAGCCGGCCGAGTCGAGCCGGGTCGAACTGTCGTCCTGGGGCCGGCGACTGGCAGGGTATCGCGGCACATCGGACAGAGCCGAGCGAAGCTACCAATACGACTTCCGGCCGCAACGAATAGACACGGACAGCTTTCCCTGGGAGGACTGGCGCGCGGCGACGGAGCGAGCGCAGCAGCGCCGAGAGACGTTCGTGGTTGCGCCGCCGCCGGCCGGTCACGCGGAGCTCCGCGAAGCCATATCGCAGCACGTAGCTCGCTACCGCGCCGTGCGCTGCTCGCGGGAGCAGGTGGTCGTGGTCAACGGCTCGCAACAGGGGTTGAATCTGCTGATGCGTCTGCTGCTGGACCCGGGCGAGCGAGTCGCGGTGGAGGACCCGGGATATCTGGCGGCGCGGCACAGCTTCGAGTCAGCGCGTTTGGAAGTGACGAGCATTCCGGTCGATGCGGGGGGGATGAACATCGAGGCCCTGCGGGACACCGGCCCCCATCGCATGGTGCACGTGACGCCGTCGCATCAGTATCCGACAGGAGTAACGATGCCGCTCTCTCGCCGGCTGGCGCTGCTGCAACTGTCCGAGCGAGACGGCAGCCTGGTGATCGAGGACGACTACGATTCGGAGTTTCGCTACGAGGGACAGCCGGTCGAATCGCTGCAAGGGCTGGACCGGACAGGAAGGGTGATCTACGCGGGCACGTTCTCCAAATCGACCTTGCCCGGACTTCGGCTGGGTTTCGTGATTCTTCCCAGTCGGTTGGTGGAGGCGTTTGTGGCGGCCAAGGCGCTCTGGGATAGTGGCAGCCCGGTGCTTGAACAAGCAGTGCTGGCAGAATTTATGACAAGTGGCGATTTCGAGCGGCATATACGGAGAATGCGACGGCTATATCGATCGCGGCGCGATGCTTTGATGAAAGCCCTCCAGGACGAACTGGGAAGCCGCGCCACGCCGAGCGAGAGCCAGGGGGGATTGAATCTTCTGGTGCAGCTGAATACGCGCCTGCCCGAAGCCAGACTGGTCGAGCGGGCGGTTCGAGCGGGGCTAGGACTTCATTCGGCCGCGCCGTATTACAAGCGAGCCCCCGCCAATCCGACCTTTCTCTTCGGGTTCGGAGGCATCCGGGAGGAGCAGATCTCGCAGGGGATCAAACTATTGGAGTCGCTGCTGTAGGACCGGACCTCGAAGCACGCCGGCACACGCCCAGTGGCTCTCGAGAACTCCGCTTCGACCCGCGAAAGCTTTGCGCGGTGCCGCGCTGCGACCCGAGGCTTGGGGGGGTGATTCAGAAAAGCCACTCAGTATCCGGTGGGATAGGTCTCCTGGTTCCAATGGGGAACGCTGTTGTGCTGGGCGAAATCAAGATTAGTGGGCTTCACGGCCCGCGTCTGATCGATGTGAATGTAGGCGTCGTAGCGATCGGCCAGGAGGGTGGGTACGTAGTTTCCGGACTCCCGCTCCGGATGATAGACGACCCCAATGGCGCGCTGGCCACGCCACTCGGCGAGCCCGTCGGCCTTGTCATGCTCGCGGAGCGGCGCGAGCAACACGAGCGAACGGTCGAGTCCCGTCTGATGGAAGATGTTGTCGTAACTGCCGGGCTGGCCCTGGGGAACGGTCATGAATTCGGGATACTCGCCCCACTGGCGGGAGGCAGCCACGCTTCCCTGGAA
>JBOGSL010000199.1:0-7545 GCA_050695395.1 Chloroflexota bacterium
CCCCAGCACCGTTGACCGCCGATTCGATTCCCCAGGAGCACCTCTTGTCGCGTGGGGGTTCAACTCGGTGTCGGAGGGGGGACTTGAACTCTCACCCCGGCCGTGATCTTTCGTGATGCCGAGTCCAGAACACGCAGCAATAGCAAGGGACTTTCGAGCCAGCTGTAGGTTCGATGTGACGTCCGGTCCGGGCTCGTTACGCCAAGTTTGGAACCACTATTGGAACCACCCGAGCATCCCCCGGAGACCTGTCCGTCGGACTCCCCGGCCCAGCCAGTCGGGTGAGGCGCACTAGCTTTGCGGCTAGTGATTACTCGGGCGGCACGTGAATACTGACCCCCTTTCGGCTCGATGCCGCCCGCCGCAAAGGGGTCAGATTTCAGCCGCCGTTGACAAATTACTTAGCGTATCCGCTACGGTGAGGGCGTGGACGTTCCGACTCTGATAGTTGCAGCAGTGGAGAGCGCTGGATGCTCGCGCGCCGAGCTCGCTCGCCGGGCCGGTATCCCCCAATCAGTCCTGTCGGCCTATGAGCACCGTCGCCGGGAACCGTCGGTGGCTGCTCTGACCCGCATCCTGTCCGTCGCCGGGCTCGAGTTGAGCGTGGCCCAGGTGGGTACCGAATGAGAGCCCCTCACCGACGGCGACCCCTGCGCCGAGAGATTGACACGTCTCACTCAGCCGACTTGGAAGATGTCGCGGGGCGCGTCAAGTACATAGGCAGCGCGGAGCACAAGACGTACCCATCGCCAGCGGGACCGCCCAGCCTGCGTGCCGACGCGACCAAGTGCGATCCAGCACTGCACGGCGACTTTGAGGTGTTGGCCGGCTGGCTCCGCGAGGCCATCCGCCGAGGCTGTGTAGGTGCCCCATGGGAAGCGGGCTTCCCCCGTTATGCGTGGGCTCGACAAGACGGCGTCTGGTACGAAGGGCGACTGGTTAACTCGGGGCTGGGACAGTACAAGGGCTACGCCCTCGACAATGGCGAAGTACCAAGCGGCATCGAGCGGTACCAGTCATGACGGCCCTATTCTTCATCGACTGGAACACCGAGTCGGTCTCGGACCAGATGGCTGCACCGGAACTTGCCGCCACTCTGGCCCGGTTGGAGATCCGTGTCGGATCGAGATGGCCGACCATCGTGGAGGAGAGCCGAAACGGGAGCATCCGCCGCTCGATCAACGTATCTCTCTACCCGTTGGCCGAGTGGATCGTCTTCAACTGGTGGACACTGCTCCACAGCGGACGGTCTGGCGAGTCATTCCCAAACGAGCGGTCTAAATGGACTAGTCCGCGGCGGAACAACATGCGCGCGGCCGGGGACGGCTTCATCTGGCCGGACCTGTCCATCCACCCCGAGTCGGGGCTCATCCGTATCGAGTGGACCGCCGATACAGCCCTTTTCCCGGGCCGTGATGTGAGATTCCTGACTAACGGGTCCGACCTGCTCGAGTTCGCCTTGGTCCAGGAGTCATTCACGGATCTGGTCGAGGCCGTAATCACGCGCCTCACCGAGGCTGGCGTAGGCGAGACCCCCTTGAAAAAAGAGTGGACGGCACTACGGGAACTCTCGACCGACGAAGTGGAGTTCTGCCAGGTGTGCGGTCGACTCGGACTCGACCCGTTCTCCGAGGGAGTCGACCTGGCCACCTCCATCGAACGTGTCTACGAGGAGATACCGGAGTCAATCGTCGCAGACTTCTTCGACGCGGCCAACCCAGACAGACTCCTAGAGAACGCCGATTGGGTCTCGAAAGCTAACGCGAAGGCGCTCGGGCCGAAGCGCTCCCCTAACGCACGCATGGTTACCCCACGGGGCGTCGCGGACTCTATCTCCGACACCGGGGTCGCTCTCGACTCCATTCCGCTGATCAGCCAAGATTTCCTATCTGGGATCCGAGCAACCAGATGGTCCGAGGCTGATTCTCGACGTCCCTTTGAGATCGGCTACGAGCACGCCCGGCGGGTCCGAGCCGAACTCGGCCTGTCGCCCGAGGCCCGGTTCCCAATCGACCGGATGTCTATCTCGGTCTCGACCCTCGGCTCGAACGAGCCAAGCCTGCAGGGGCTGTCCCGCGCATCCGATGGACACACGAACGTGATTCTGGGCTGGGGAGCCCGAACGGAGGCGCGAACATTTGCATCCTCACGGGCACTCTGGCACACGCTGTACGGGGACCCTCCGGCACCGTTCCTGCTCACCACAGCAGCGTCTCCCTCCCAGCAGACCGCTCGGGCTTTCGCCGCTGAGCTGTTGGCGCCAGCCGAAGGGATCCGGGCACGCCTCGGTGTTGGAATCGGAAGAATCACGGCCGCCCCTGTAATCGCCGACGCATACGCCGTCTCCGAGACAGTCATCCAACACCAGATCGAAAACCAAATCTAGGACCACCGCGTCCAAAACATGACCCTTCCCGGGCAAATCGACTGATTACCAGAGTGCCGTCAGCGAGGCCGGAACAAACGCCCCAAACCGCCAGACCGACCCGGCAGCCGCGCCTCACCGGAGCGAAGAATCCCTCGTGTCGGAGAGGGGACTTGGCACGAAAGCCCCCGGTCACAGCGATCCCAAGAAAACGTCATCGAGATCGCCCCGCGACTTGTGGGTGATCGGTGCGGTCGCCTGAGATCGCCCTGGCACCTGGGCTCCGTGTACACGCTCGTCTTCGCACCATGAGAGGCCGGCGTTTTCCCAGGGTCTACTTGAGCGGAAGCACCACGTTACGGCGGTGCGTCCTGGCCACGGTCCGGACCACCTGCACTGCAACCCGTCCGGCTGGGAGTCGCTCGAGGGTCCCGGCTTGCGCTCGGCTGTTGACTTTCCTTTCCAGGCATGGCCACAGATCCTCGGCGAGACGAACCTTGTTCACCCTCAGCCTCCACGGGGAAGTCACAACTTCAACATTGGGGTGCTGGTTGTGACGTTGCTGTTGGACACGCCCCAGCACCTGCGCAGACGTCACACCGCTCGGCAGGGCGGACGTATGCATGATCGCTCGGGCCAGTTCATGATCGGTGAAGTTCGCGAACTCCCATGGATAGCGTCCCCAAGTCATGATGGTCACGAATCCGTCGAGTTCTTTTAACGACCGTGGTGTCCGGTACTGCGGCTCGAGGGCCCCGTGAAGCCGACGCACCAACTTCGCCCGTTCCGATTCCTGTTTGGCCTTCGTCCCAAACCGCTTCTCGGCATCGACGGCAATGATGATCTGGGTCGGTGGTCGGGTAAGTCGGACGAGGTCGCCGTAGGAGTCGCCGAGCCGTAGACCGATGACGTGCCGGACGAGTAGGTCGAGATCGCGGTCTACGGTCCCCATGAGGGCGTAGTCCACGACGTCAGCTGGGACCGGCCTCTCGTAGAGGGCCGTGATGACTCGGGGCATGAGGAGCATCTCGGTTTCGCCTTCGAGGACGAGCAGGACCGTGGGGTGTGGTGACAGTCCCCGCCTTGTCAGTTCCTCGTCGACGGTGCGAGGAGGAATGGATAGGCGGTCGTCCAGGACGGCTCGGACCATCCGGCCGGTCACCGGAGGGGGCGTTGACAGTTCCGTGCGGCCAAGGTCGTCCACTGCAGCCAAGAGGATCTCCGCCGCGATCCGGTAGTCGAGAGCGAGCAGGGCGTCACCCTTGAGATCGGTCCAGGTATCGGGGTGGCTTTGGCGCACGAGATCCCACCAATCACCGAGCGGATCAATGAAATGAGCTTGGCTCAACAGGCAGTCGGCCACGCGGGCGAGTTCCTCGGGCGAGGTGCCAAGTTGATTAACTCTTTCGTGGATGTCGAACTTGGGGTCTTCGCTCTGCCAGAGATCGGCATGGTGGGCCGTAAGCATGATGCGAGGTAAGTAGCGCATGTCCAGTGCTGACAGGAGGATGGCCATCTGCCGCCCGCCGGCGAGTGCATCGATCTCCTTTGGATGGAGCCGGGCAAGGTTGAACGTGACCTTGTTGTCATCACCGCGCCGCCCGACCATCTGGGATGCAGCAGCCTTGAGGATTCTGAGGGCGATCAGTTGGTACGGGCTGTAGAACACCGATGGTCGGCGGGTCTCGATGCCATTCCAGCGTGTCCTGAGCCCTTGTGCCCACGGCCGGAAAGGTCGAGTGGCCGGATCGTCCAGAACACCCTCTTGGGCGGCGTCGAGGATGATTCCGAGCGTGCCGCCTAGGCCGTAGCGAGTGGTCGAGAAACTGGGGTCTATTGCTATCGACGGCGATAGGCGATGTGCCCGGGCCCGTAGGCGGTAGATGGGAACGAGGACGCCGCGTCTGTGCAACTCCTCGAGCTGCTCAACGGTAATTCGTGTCCCGCGTTCAGTTGCCTTCTTGCAGAATTCGTCCGGGTTCAACAGCGCATTCTGCGTGAAGACCAGCGGGATGCCGAGGAGGTCTATGCCATTCCTCCGCAGGACTTGCGTGGTCTGCGAGAATGTTGGAGGCTGGATGGCAGCCCGCGTTCCTGCCGTCAGCCCAGCTGAGCAGCCACGATGCGTTCGTGAAGCACCGCGAGACGAGTTTCTCGCAGCAAATCCAAGCGGGTCAGGGTCGTCGGAAACGGCGGCCCGCACCTCTGGTGACGCGCGCCCAGTATGCGCGCACAGGGCCGGCTTTGCCGGCCCGGCAACCGACGTTCACCGCGATGAGGTTGCGCCGAACCCGCAGGCTTCGGCCGGTCCCCATGAGTGACCAGGGCTCAGCTCACGCGAGGCGTTCGGTTGCGGCCGAAGGCTGCGGTAGGAGGACAAGCCGATGTCGGAGGTTTCCGCCCCAGGGCATTGGTAATGGCATCCACCACGACAATTGTGGCATCGTCTTCTTTGGGGGCATCGAAAGTGTGGTGTAGGGGCCTCGATCTATCAGAGCCGCAACGCCGGCATCGCCTCGACGATCCGCACAGTCTCGAGCGAGACCCGCACGATGCGAGCAACCAAGTCGACCACGTAGTAGGGGTCATCGGACCACTGGTTGGGGTCGTTTCGAATACCGCTGGCGGTGTCGGTGGTCACCTTGTACCGCTCCATGATCCATTCAAGCGCAGCCTTGCCTTCGATGCGGTAGCGGTAGGCCTCCTCTGGGATCCCGGAGAGGGTGATGTGGCTATTGAACACGATGCTGGACCGATCCTCGATCCCCGCGCTCTTGGGATACTTCATCTCGACCACCTTGAGCTGCCCCGGATTGGCGGAACCGTCGGGCATCCCATCGAGCGGCTGGGGCTCCACGGTCTCGTAGTTGAGGTGCCACTGGGCCAGCGCTCGCCCGGCGTCTCGAAAGCCCAGGACATCGTCAGCCAGTGGCATACGAGGCAGCATCTTCTTCAGATCGGCGGAGAACTTCTCCCGGTAGGCCAGGGAGTGCAGGACTGCGTAGACGTAGTAGAAGATGTCCTCTTTGGTCAGGCCGGTTCCATAGCGGGCTCGAAAGCTCGTGAGAGTTGCGTCGGTGATGCCATCGCGACGTTCGTACCCTTCGACGAGATCACCGTTGAAGCCCGCGAGCCGGCCTTCGGCTGGCTGGTCGTAAATGTACCGCGGAAAGCACTGGCCGGTGTCCTGTAAGTCGCGGCTAGGAACGCAGTCCGTGATTACGGCGGAGAAGGGACGTCTAGCACCTACCCCACTGGTGCAGATGACCAGGTTCTCATGCGAAGTCGTGGGAAAGAACCGCGGTATCTGACCAACACGCTCGTTGATGCTCCTGTCGAAGAGGGTCCACATTTTGCAGTACGGCCTGTACAGGCTGTGAACCGGCGGAATCGTTGCGAGCTCAAGCGGTCGTTCTCGTCCAAGATTGGCCTTAAGGTCCGGGCTCCAGGCGATCCGCTGTGGGTCTCTTCGAGCCGGTGGAGACACGAAGTCTTCCACCCTCTGGGCGATACTCGCGGAGTCGTGGCGCGACGTTGACCATTCCTTGAACTCCGTGAGTAGGTCGTTATAAAAGTCCTGTAGGTGGTTGACGTGGCGGCGAAGCTCTGAGGCCGAGTAGCTGTAGACCCATGCATCACGGTTCGTCGTCACCCCCAACGACCTCACCTCGAACATTGGCTCGCCGTGATCGCTCTGGCGGGTACCGAGGGGTAGGAAGGTGTCGAACTCGTCGCTGCGCTGGTTGATCCAGTCGCCTGCCTGGTCAGGGCTGACTTGCTCCCATGGAACGCCCTCAAGACTTCCAGCAGCTTGTATGCGCCGAAGCTTCTCTGCTCGGCTGAGGTAATCGCCGATATCGTGGTAGTGCACGACCCCGTTTGCGGTCCGGTCCGGGTTCTTCACCAGAATGGTAACGGCAATCGGAGTCCGGCTGCCTTCGCCGAAGACGTTACCTCGCTCCTTCTGGCGTTGCTCACCTGAGGTTCGAGCGTTGCCTCGCAGGTTGAAGCAGTAGACGGAGGTGAACTCGTCCATGAGGGACTTGCGGAATCCGTCGAAGGAGCCGGTGTCGATGTAAGCACCGTTGGTGACGAAGCAGACTATCCCACGGTCCTTGATCCGGTCAGTGGCCCAGCGGAAGGCACGGACGTAGGAGTCGTAGAGGTTGCGTTTCAGGCCGGCATTCGACCTCGCCGCATAGGTCTCGCGTATGCGCTGGTCAAGGGTGGGATAGGCGAGGTTCTTGTTTGCGTCGTTTTCGGAGGTCTGCCCGACCGAGTAGGGCGGGTTGGCGATCACAACCCGAATGTCGGCAGACCTTTGGCCGCGGACTCGGGCGTTGTTCTGGGGGAAGAACACAGTGTCCATGGAGTTGCCGGCCTCATAGAGATGGAAGGTGTCGGTGAAGCCGGGGTGTAGACGATGCCGAGCCGGTCGGTGACTTGTGGAAGGGCGGTCTTGAAGAACTTCTCGTACAGTTCGAGCACGATGCGCTGCTTGCCCTCGGCGTTGTCGATACCCTCGGCCCGGCGGCGGACACTGGCGTAGAACTTCATGGTGAAAAGCGTCCAAGAAGTCCTCCAAGCCGAGTTCGGTGCCGGTCTCGCCGACAAGAGCGTGCACATCCTCGACCCGTTCACCGGCACCGGCACCTTCATCGTCCGGCTCATCCAGTCCGGCGTCATCGCCCCGGCCGCGCTCGCCTACAAGTACGCCAACGAACTGCACGCCAACGAGATCGTGCTTCTCGCCTACTACATCGCCGCCATCAACATCGAAGCGGCCTACCACGGCATCGCCGAGGGCGACTATCAGCCATTCGCCGGGCCATACTTCTCCTCGTCGTCCATCGAACACAGCTCGGCCGCCTTATCCTTGGCCCGAGCTTTCGAGGAGTCGTCATAGATCCGGGGCGTGCCGGTCATGTACAGCCGCCGTTCGGCCCCCAAGAAGGTGTCGTCGTGGACCCGCACGAACGCCGACTCGTCCTCGTCGGCCAAAGTCACCCCGGTCGTACGGTGGGCCTCGTCACAGATCACCAGATCGAAGTGGCCTATCCCGGCGGCCTGGGCTTCGGCCACCTTGTCTATGCCATTCCTCCGCAGGACTTGCGTGGTCTGCGAGAATGTTGGAGGCTGGATGGCAGCCCGCGTTCCTGCCGTCAGCCCAGCTGAGCAGC
>JBOGSL010000200.1:0-4503 GCA_050695395.1 Chloroflexota bacterium
GCGCGGGCCAGCCGCCGCAGGCCGGTGGGGACGCTGCCGTATCGGCGCCCCGAGAATCACCACAAGCCATCCGCCCCCGTAGGTCGGGGTTCCCACCCCACCGCCCGCCAGGATGCGATGACCTAGCCTGCGGTCTCGCCGCCTCGGCGCGAATTTCCCATCCTCAGCGGCGGCGCGAGAACCACCACAAGCACGTCCCCCCGCAGGCCGGGACACCGTTCCGGCCTAGGCATCTGAGCGTGTTTGCCGTTTACTGGACGCCCCTACCGGCGCCTCGCCCCTCACGACTCACGACTCCACCGCCCCCGAGTTGGGCTCCGGGGGGATTCTCGTGACGAGCCACACGTGGTAGAGGCGCTGGACAACGGTGACGTGCGCGAGGACGGCCAGCACCGCGAGCGCGGCGACTAGAACCGGGCCGCCGAGCAGGAGGCCGATGCCCAGAATGACGACGCGTTCCGGCCGGGGGGCGATTCCGACGGATGCGGTCAGGCCCAACCCTTCGGCCCGCGCTCGCCCATAGCTGATGAGCAGCGACCCGGCGGAAACGACAAACGTCAGGACCACCAGGCCCACATCCCTTTGGGTCGCAAAGAGATAGATCAGAGCGAGTAAGATAGCTGCTTCAGAATATCGATCGAGCAACGAGTCGAGAAAGGCCCCGAAGCGCGACTGACGGCGCGAGACTCGCGCCAGAGCCCCGTCCAGCATGTCGAACAAGCCGGAGAGCAGCAACAACACGCCGCCCAGGCGCAGGTTGTTGGTGGCGATAACCGCGGCGGTGATCAGATTGAAGATGAATCCCGCCAGGGTTACGGCGTTCGGACTGACGCCGCTTCTCGCCAGTGGTGACACAACGGCCTCGGCGGCGCGTCGCGCCAGTCTTTGCAAGACCGCTGGAAACATCGCTAGGGCTGCGCCGTCCAGAGAGAGGAAGACGCCGGCACGAAGCTAGGAAGAGAGCGGTTCTCAACCTTTACGTAGAAGTCTATGACCTGCTCGGCTATATGCGTCCAGGAGTATTGCGCGGCTCGATGAAGAGCGCGTTCACCCATCTCGGATGCGAGTTGGCGGTTCTGCAAGAGCTCGCAGATCGCCGAAGCCACAGATGCTTCGTCCCGCGGCGGTACCAGCATGCCGTCCACTCCGTCGTTAATGACTTCTCGGTATCCCTCGATGCTGCTTGCCACGATGGGCAGACCCGCCGCCATGGCTTCCAGCAGCACGATCCCAAAGCTCTCACCTTGGACCGCGGGAGCGCAGAAAACCTGGGCGCTGCGGAAGTATCTCGGCTTGTCTGCCTCGGATACACCGCCGACTATCACGATATCTCGCAGCTTGTGATGCTCAACGTAAGCGCTGTATGGCGAACTGTCCCAGTCGCCGGCTCCCACGACGATGAGCCGAGCATCGGGGAAGGACTCCTTCACGATCGGGTAAGCGCGCAAGAGATAGCCGAGTCCCTTCCGTTTTTCGGGCCGGCCCAGGAACAGCACATTTGGGCGCCCATCATCGAATTCGGGGATGGGCTCCACGAGCGCCGGATCAAACCGCTGCAGATCCACTCCGTTTGGAATCACCTTATAGGGCGCCATGAAGTACTGGCGCACAAAACGCTTGGCGGAGCGCGAGACCGCGATGCGGCCATCGAGCTTATCGAACACTCGTCGCAGCACCGGGCGCCCGTAGAAGTACCCGTAGTACGATCCGCGATACGCGTGGAAGGTGCCGATATTGAGCGCGTTGGAAGCTCTGAGGACGGTGAGCGGAAGAAACGGCATCAGCGGCTCGTGCACATGGATGACTTCGAAGTCCTCCGCGGTCAATACTTCGCGCACTCGACGAGCCAGACGCATCGAAAGCGTGATGCGAGCGATCGATCCATTGGCCGGCACCCGGCGGACGCTGCCAATTCGATAAACATCGTCCTGCTCGCGTTCAAGTTTTCGATCGGACGAGGGAGCCATGATGCGAACCTCGTGTCCCAGACCTTTGAACTCGCCGTAGAGGTGCTGAATATGGCTGGTCACCCCACCCGGGTAGGGGTAATCGTAGGGCGAGATGAGGGCGATCTTCATCGCGTCGCCCCCTTAGCCGCCTTTAGAACCACGTTGCACCCTCACCTCGAGCTGTTCGCCGGGGTCAAATCCGGGCCTCAGTTCGGTGATTTATCCTATCAGCAGGTTGTTCGACCTGTCCCCAAAAGGGCGTGAAAGCCATCCACTGCTCCGGAAAGCACCGAATGAAGCGCTCGAGCTCGATCGCGATCCTTTGAGTGTTTTCGGCATGGTCTTGCTCGATGTCCTGTCCGTGCACAATTGGGACCGCCGGGCTGATGTGGCCGACAAACCGCCCGTTTGAAAGTCGCGTTCCCACCGCGACCACTACGGCTGCCCCGGTTGCCCGAGCCAGCTGGGCAGGCGCGCGTGGCAGGGCCACCGGAAGGCCGAAGAGATCCACGTGAACGCGCTCGCCGGCCACGTTGCCATCCGCCATCACCCCCACGACCTCGCCCTTTCGCAGCGCCTTGAGCAGGCTTCGCGGCGCCTCATCGACCGCAATCATTGTTACGCCGCGAGTGGCCCGGTCCTCCACCAATAGGTCGAAAAGGCGCTCCGGCTTCATTCGCTCAATGGGCACGGTGAGATGAATGTCATGAATGGTCAGAATCTGCCCGACCAGATCGAAATTGCCGAGGTGGAGAGATACCATCACGACGCCGCGCCCCGCTTCGAGAGCGGCCGTCAAGTGCTCCCAACCCTCGACGTGGATCATCTCCCCAAGTTGATCTCGCGAGAGACTGTTTATTCGCATGGTATCCACCCAATTGCGCGCGTTGTTCTCGAAAGCTCGTCTGGCAATTCCCGCGATCTCCGCCTCCGTGCGCGTTTCGCCCAGCGCCACGCCCAGATTTCCCAAGAGGGCTGTTCGTTGCTCGCCGGCGAGGGCAAAGGCCGCGGCTCCCACGAGATCAGCCAGCCGATAGGCGAGCGAGACCGGAACCCGGGGCGCTATCTTACCGCCGAGACGTAGCACCCAGTAGAGAATTTCGTTCCGTTTCACAATTGCGGCTCGCAGCAGGCCTTACAGATCACTCACTGGGGCGATCGGATGTACCAGTCGGTCCCCGTTACGCGGGGAGTTGTTCTCTCTCGGCTGCTCTTGCATGGCCGGCGTCTAGCCGAGGCTCTCGGCCAGGGAGACATTGCTTCCGGGCGGCTGTTCCGGCCACATCGGCCGAAACATGTACCACTGGTCGGGCCGGTCTCGGACGACGGACTGCAGTGTGTCGGCCAGCTTCTGCATGATCGCGCGGACGTCGTGCTCGCGATCGCCGGTCGATTCAGGAACGATGGGCGGAAAGAGCAGGCTGGCGAAGCTCTTGTCCGGCTGCCGAAACATGTAGGCAGGCACCAGGCTCGCTCCGCTCTTGAGGGCCAGCACCGCCGGACCCTCCGGTACGTTCGTGTCGCGGCCGAAGAACCGCACCTTCACTCCGCGGGCTGCCTCGAGAGGCTTATCGAAGAGCATCGTCACCGTACCGCCGCCGTGCAGAACGCGCAGCATACCGCGAACGTCTCGTGTCGGTATCAGCCCGATCCCCTTCTCCCGCCGCTTGCGACGGATCAGTCGATCCAGGTAGCCAGGTCTGAAGGTATCGTACACGGCGTGAAAATCGGTGAAATCGCTCAGCCGAAGTCCGCCGATCTCGATCGTGCCGAAGTGGGCCGTAACCAGGATGACGCCTTTACCCCGCTGCAGCGACGACTGCAGATGTTCGATCCCCTGGATTTTCATCGACGCGATACGCTCGTCCGTCGAAGAGAGCACCGGCAGCTCGAGAAACTCCACGAGGTATTTGCAGTAATTCCGCATGGACTTGCGGGCGAGCCGCCGCACTTGTGGGTCTCGCGGCGCAAGGTTTAGCACCGCCGCCATGTTGTTGAGCAAGATGCGCCGCTTAGCCGGCCAGCTCAGGTACACCGCGTCGCCGACGACGGTTCCGATCAAATAGCGCACCGAGCGTGGAACGAAGCGGGACAAGAAGGCGCCGATCTGAATGATCAGATAGAGGGCCATGCGTCATCCCGCCCGTGCCGGTTTGGCCGGCTTCGGACTGTTGACCAGATCTTCCATGGCGCGCTGGTAACCGCGAAGGGCCTTGCGATTGAGCGAGCAGCGGACTTGCCTGCCGTCCCGCTGCGTCTCCACGATTCCCGCTCGGCGCAGCTTGCGGAGGTGCCAGGAGATCAGAGGCTGGCTCATCCGCAGTTCCTCGCCCATCTGGCTGACCGTAACTTCGCCCCTTGTCGCTAAATGGGTCACCATGCTGAGCCGCTTGCGGTCGGCAAGAGCGCGGAAGTAGAGCGAGAGGTCAGCCATCAGGCGTGAAAGCAATTGCACATAAGCGGTACTTTATACATTAACCGCTGCGCCTCGCCCGGTCCAATCCCAGGACATCCTCGTCTGACGGTGAAGGACGGCCGGCCGACTCTAACGCGC